>JAFVEZ010000030.1 GCA_017475745.1 Selenomonadaceae bacterium | reverse complement strand
TGACTTCGTCAAATGCAAAGTTGTCAAAACGCTCAACAAATTCAGGATCAGTCTCTACCAATGTTGACTTGTCATTTGGGAACATCTTCTCGTGATACTCTTTTGCAAACTTAGTGATCGCCATATACATGCCTCCCATTATTTTATCTGATTGAGTCTATCAGCAATATCCTGGGCAGTACCTTCACCTTCGACAGGTGCTATGATAGGTTGTGCTCCAAGATACACCGTGCCACCCTCAACTCTAGCATTAGATTTATTATAACCTCTATGGTAAGCAACTGCAAGATTGCCAAGAATGAAGTAAGAACGTTCGGCTGCACTCATACCATTAGTTGCAACGGTTTCCATAAAGTCCTTACCATTGACAATCAATTTGGTCTTAGTGATTATTTTTTTGTTTACAGTAGACCTGCTTGTCTCTTTAACAGTAACCTTCTTGCCGCTATATTCGTAGAGTTTTTGAACATATCTATCACGACGCGCTACATTATTTGGGTGGTCAGATGGACTGAAGAACATCTCGGTCTTTGTCTGTATTGCTGTACCAGATATGTCAATAAAACGCTGCCAAATGGCTGCACATGCTCCCGGATTATAATTTGTATTTAATATGTAGTCGAAGGCAAGACTGTCTGCTTCCTTCTCTTGTGATTTTGTTCCATGTGCTATAGATTGATTTAGCAATATACCGGCAGTCAAATCAGTAAGTATACTACCAGCGCTACCAACTACTGCACCTGCTATATTTGCTCCTATATTTGCCAACAATACTTTTTGTTGAGTGGCCTTGGTACCCTTGTATGGGTGATCTTTTTGCCCGTGTCCCATCTCATGACCAATTACAACTGCAAGCTCATCATCATTGATTATTGAATCAAATGTACCTGAGTTTACTGACATTACATGACCCAAAGAACAAAAAGCATTTAAGGAAGTATTATTGTTTACAAAATATACATAAGGTAATTTCTTTATTGTTGGATCAATCGACGAGACTGCATTAGAGAGCGTTGACATTATTGAGTTGAGCCGTGCGTTTTTATTTGGATCACTATTAACGCCCATAGCTTCACAATAGTAATTATACAATGCTCTTTGGCCTTCTTTAGTAGTATTCAATTCTTTCAATGAATATTTTTCTACCTCTTGTTCTGCCTGTGACTTAGCCTTGGCGGCTTCTACTATTGATGATGTTGTTGATGAAAACACCAACGTAAAACCAATCATAGTTGCTGCCATGATAGAACAAATTTTTTTGATAGTTGTTTTGAAAATCATTAACCTCACCTCAGATCAATATATTAATGTTATACGTTAAAACGGAAGTAAGTAACATCGCCGTCCTGCATGATATAATCTTTACCTTCAAGTCGGACCAAACCTTTATCACGAGCTGCATTGACACTTCCAAGTTTAACCAGATCATCATAGTTGACTATCTCAGCACGAATGAAACCGCGCTCAATATCACTGTGAATCTTACCCGCTGCCTTGACTGCTGTTGTACCTTTACGGATCGTCCAAGCTCTGCACTCATCGGGACCACTCGTCAAGAATGTCATCAAGCCCAACAAGTCAAATGCTGCATGAATCAATCTATCAAGACCGGAAGAATCAAGACCTAAATCATTGAGGAACTCCTTTGCCTCGTCATCATCAAGTTCGGCAATCTCTGATTCAACTTTGGCACAAATAACAACAACTTGATTGCCTTCGCTCTTTGCAAGTTCCTGTACCTTCTTGACATGAGGATTGCCATCGAAATCAGCGACCTCGTCTTCAGAAACATTTGCAACGTAGAGCGTTGGCTTGAGTGTCAAAAGATTTACATCGCGGAGCATCGCAAGCTCATCATCAGTTAAATCAACAGAACGAGCTGGTTTTGCTGCGTCCAGAGAAGATTTAAGTTTACGGAGAATTTCTATCTCCATTTTAGCTTCTTTACTGCCAGATTTCAAGAGTTTCTCAACTTTTGTGATTCTTTTATCGACTATTTCCAAATCAGCAAGACAAAGCTCGGTATTGATTGTATCAATGTCACGCAGCGGATCAATGGTGTCCGCAACGTGAGTGATGTTGCTGTCCTCGAAACAACGGACAACGTGAGCGATTGCATCAACTTGTCTAATATGTTCCAGGAATTTATTACCGAGACCTTCACCTTTTGAAGCACCCTTGACAAGACCTGCAATGTCAACAAACCGAACAGAGGCAGGCGTAGTCTTTTTTGAGTTGTACATCTTCGTGAGGACATTGAGACGCTCGTCGGGTACAGTGACAACGCCAACATTTGGCTCAATCGTGCAGAACGGGTAATTTGCCGCTTCAGCACCTGCCTTAGTGATAGCGTTGAAAAGAGTAGACTTGCCAACATTCGGCAGACCAACAATTCCAACTTCTAAATTACTCATACGATCTAAAACTCCTTTATCCAATAGCTTTCATATCTAGTATTTCATTACTGCTACCATTTTATCTAAAAGTGAAGATAAATGCAACCATGATATTACTATTTTTGCAAGTTGCTATAAATTTGCTTCGGTATTATCTTGTATTCTCTTGAATTTGTGATAAAATAATGACATTATGCGGAGGTGATGAGTAATGGAAGATAAGAAAGAGCTTTCGTCGAAGATTTTGAGGTTGCTTGCTGAGAAGTATCCCAGCAAGGAATCTATCTACGAAAGAATTGTGCATTTACAATCTCAACTGTCACTTCCGAAAGAGACAGAGCACTTCATGAGTGACATTCACGGTGAGTATGACGCCTTCTTTCATATCATCAACAACTGTTCTGGAATCATTCGTGAGAAGGTGGATCACGTCTTCGGATTACGTCTGACTGCTGAGGAGCGAGCAGAATTCTGCACGCTGATTTACTATCCTCAAGAGAAGCTGGAGCAAATGGCAGAGAACGGCAGGACCTCGCCGGAATGGTATTTGAAGACGATATCACAACTCTTGGAGCTTTCAAAGTTCATGTCATACAAGTACTCTGCAGCGAAAGTGAGAAAGTCTATACCTCACCGCTATGAATCAGCAATCGCAGAGTTAATGAACACTCGTCCGGAGACTGACGAAGCACAGTTTGTCTATCATCGCGCTCTTCTCAAAACTATTGTTGAGATCGACAGCGGTGCTGACTTCATAAAAGCATTTACTATCTTGATAAAACGTCTTGCCGTTGCTCATTTGCACTTCGTCGGTGACTTCTTTGACAGAGGCAGTCGTCCTGATTCAATCCTCAACTTACTCATGCGACAACCATCAGTTGACATTCAGTGGGGCAACCATGATATGCTCTGGATAGGTGCGGCGCTTGGTAGTGAGGTCTGCATTGCCGGTGTCATTCGCAATAGTCTTCACTACGGCAATACTGATGTACTCGAACGTGGATACGGAATAAGTCTGCGTCCTCTATCTATCTTTGCCAACAATATGTACCCTGACGCGGAGCCGATTAAGTCACTCGAAAAGGCAATCACAATGATAATGTTCAAGCTTGAAGGCCAGCTCATCAAGCGCAATCCAGACTTCCAGATGAGCAGCCGTCTGCTCCTCGACAAGATAGACTTTGCTGATGGCACAATATCAATCGACGATAAGACCTTTAAACTGAATACCGACCAATTCTCAACGGTTGACAAGAACAGCAAGAACGTCTATAAGCTAACTACCGACGAGAGCCAAATTATTGCAGATTTGAAACAATACTTCCAGGAGAGCACTTTACTTCAACGCCATGTTGATTATCTCTATACCAAGGGCAGCATTTACAATCGTTACAACGGCAACTTACTCTTCCATGCTTGTGTTCCACTCAACGAAGATGGCAGTTTTCGTAAGTTCACCTTTGACGGCAAGACTTACAGTGGGCGTGCCTACTTTGACTATTCGGAATTGAGAGCGCGCCAAGCCTATCTCAATCGTGAGCACTACGGCTTGGACTTCCTCTACTTCCTCTGGTGTGGCAGAATTTCCGTCACCGCTGGCCGTGAAATGAAAACCTTTGAACGTACCTTTATTGACGACGAGATGACTTGGGTTGAGACTTCTGATCCTTACTTCAAACTCATTGATAAGGAAGAAGTCTGCACCAAGATTATGGAAGAATTTGACCTCGACGCTACCAAGGGCCACATTATCAACGGTCATGTGCCGGTACAGGTTCGTAAAGGTGAAAATCCAGTCAAGGGTAACGGTAAGGCACTTGTAATTGACGGTGGCTTCAACAAGACCTATCACAAGAAGACCGGTATCTCCGGCTATACTTTAGTGTCGAACTCTCGCGGCTTGAGACTTCTTCAGCATCAAAGGATTGCTGATGTTCGCACTGCCCTCAAGGAGAATCGCGACATTGAATCGGTCTCGAATACTGTGGAGCTGCAGAACTATCGTACAACTATTGGAGATACGGACTTTGGATTAAAGACAAAGGAAGACCTTGCTGATTTGCAAAGTCTACTCTCTGCCTATCAGAGCGGTCTCCTAAAACCAACTAAGTGAGAAAGATGTGATAAATATGAAACGAAAGAACACAAGACAAATACAAGTTGGCAAAGTGGCAATCGGCGGCGGCGCTCCAATCTCCGTACAGTCGATGACCAATACCAAGACAACTGATACCGCCGCAACCGTCGCGCAGATACAAGCACTTGTTGAAGCGGGCTGTGATATTGTCCGCTTGGCTGTGCCGGATATGGACGCCGCCAAGAATCTCGGCAACATCATCAAGGCGGTTGATGTACCTCTCGTCGCCGACATTCACTTTGACTACAAGCTGGCGATTGAAGCTATACATCAAGGTATCGCCGCGCTGAGACTCAATCCTGGCAACATTGGCGGTGAAGCTCACGTCAAAAGTGTTGTGACTGAAGCAAAGGCACACAATATTCCTATCAGAATCGGTGTCAATGCCGGTTCTTTAAGTCGCAAACTCCTCAAGAAGTACGGCGGCGTGACTGCTGAAGCCCTCGTTGAGTCGGCTCTGGAGCACGTCAGAATACTTGAAGCCGAAGACTTCCACGATATTAAAATCTCACTCAAGGCACACGACGTTCCGTTGACTTTAGCTGCCTATCGACTTATGAGTGAGAAGGTCGACTATCCGCTTCATTTGGGAATCACCGAAGCAGGAACAGTCAACACCGGCGTTATCAAGTCCGCGGTTGGAATCGGCGCCTTGCTTGCTGAAGGTATCGGCGATACTGTTCGTGTCTCACTGACGGGTGATCCGGTTGTTGAAGTAAGAGTTGCCAATGAGATACTAAAGTCGCTCGGTCTCAGAGAGTATGGAGCGACTTTGATTGCATGTCCAACTTGTGGCAGGACTCGTATTGATTTGCCTAGTATCGCCGCCAAGGTTGAGGAAAAGTTGGCAAGTGTCAAGGCTAATATAACCGTAGCGGTAATGGGTTGCGTCGTCAATGGTCCAGGTGAAGCGCGTGAAGCCGATGTGGGCATTGCCGGCGCTGACGGTGAGGGTATTGTTTTCCGTAAGGGTGAGATTATCCGCAAAGTGCCGGAATCTGAGTTGGTCGAAGAACTCTTTAAAGAGATAGACGATCTCCTCAACAATGATTAAACGCATCATTGAGTGTAGTTTGCGTTATTTTGTTTCGGTATATACTTTTGCGATGATCTTCCAGCCGTCGGTGTCCTTCTTGAGCAGATGGAAGTCGACGAAGTTTACACCGTGCCAATTTTCCATTGTAATTCTGATGACAGCAACGTCATTAACAACATCAAGAACGTCAACGATCGCCTTTGAGTTAGTTTCTCCTGCTTTGTCAACGCCATCAAAGAGAGTTTGAATCGGCTCGCCGTTAATCGTTGCGTTCTTGTGGAAAGCTGGCTTCATGATTGAGCTATCACCGTTGCCGCCGTCAATATACATTTGAGCGACCTTTCTAATCTCTTCATAATCTTTGATTGTAGCCATTACAATTCCTCCTAAATTCTGTACTTTATTGATTTAATCACATATCCAGCAAGATAACAATATCTGCTGATTTGTGAGGAAATATCCCTTCAGAGACTATTACCGCCAACTTTTTTACCGAGTTCGTAAGCCTGTTTGAGTTCTTTGTGCTCTTTGATGTCACCGACTTTCATGACTCCACCGGCGAGAACGTGACCAAGTTCAGTCCAACCAAGGTGCTTCATCAAGTTCTGATAATATTGCAGAGCGTCATCAAAACCATAACCTTCGGCAGCCATCAGCAAAACTGATTCTTTTTTCGGATTGCGATAATTTGGATCACATTCGGCGACAGCAAAAAGTCTGTCAAAAGCTGTACGAAGTTGTCCGCTGAAATGCCAGTAATAAAGTGGCGTCGCTAAAACAACGATGTCAGCTTCACGATAGACCGGATAGATTTTATCCATATCGTCACGCTGAACACAAGGATGCTCAATGTTTTTACCGCCACCGAAACAACCTTTACAGCCATGAATGTTCATTTTGTCAAGTTGGAACGTCGTGACGGTACAGCCTACTTCTTCAGCACCTTTCGTAAATTCTTGAATCAATGCAGAAGTGTTGCCCTTTGCTCGCGGACTGCCATTTAAAATCAAAATTTTTTTGCTCAAATCAAACTCTCCTTTGACAAATTTTTCAATTCGCAATATAATCATATCAAATATTTGATTTTTAGCAAG
Source organism: Selenomonadaceae bacterium (assembly GCA_017475745.1). GTDB lineage: Bacteria > Bacillota > Negativicutes > Selenomonadales > Selenomonadaceae > Quinella. Next base: position 123 of record JAFVEZ010000030.1, on the reverse strand, counting down.
TACGCACAATTTTGTAATATACTTACCATTTGGAGAGTGAAAATGATGAACCGCTGCATTACAAATGAAAACTTCAAAGATACAGGATTTTACTATACTTTGTCGCTGATTAAAGGCAAATAC
>JAFVEZ010000029.1 GCA_017475745.1 Selenomonadaceae bacterium | reverse complement strand
ACCATTGATAAGCTCATAATCCTCATGGTCATTTGTCATTGCATAAGCAACATCACTCATCGTAATAACACCTCACTTGACGCGTTTGAATATATCCTTGAGCTGAACGACGAAATCATCATAGAGTGATACTTTAATCTCAAACTTCGCATCTGCTTTTTGCAACTTGGTTAGTTCGTTATATTCCTCGTCAGTGTAATATTGATAAATATCGCTTCGTTGAAGTTTGCCATCTTTAAGCAGATATACTTCAACGGATTTGATAAACGGATCGACAATCCAATATTCCTTGACGCCAAACTTCTCATATATAACAAATTTATCCATTCTATCTTTGATTGCCGTCGACTTTGAGAGAATCTCAACGACCAGATCAGGCGTGCCGTGAATAGCGTCTTCTTCGACAATATCTGGATTGCAGATGATAACTTCATCAGGGACATAATGATTATCTTCATCGAAGAAGACATTAAACTGATTAAATGCTTCACAACGTTTTCCGTCAAGATAACGTTCAAAGATATTGCTGATATTACTGCTAATCACTGCATGATTATACCTTCGATTGGACATTGGATAAACCTTACCGTTGATGATCTCATGTGGCTCATTGTAAGCCAGGTCAGAATAGGCCAATGTATTAATCACCTCGCGCAATGTAATTATTCTCTGTCACATGTAATAATCTCATCTTCCGTGATGATAACATCTACTTTGGCATCATGAGACTCAGACGGAACGTTATTAATAAGCTGATAGTTGAAAGATAGAGCAACTCTCTTGGCATTCGGCACACGTTGAAGGAATCTATCATAATACCCGCCGCCAAGACCGAGACGATTGCCTTGGCGATCGAAGGCAGCACCAGGAACTATTATACAGTCAATATCATCAAACTCAACAAACTGCCGTTTATCTTGTCTGACAGTCATTATTCCGAAGTCACCGACGACCAAATCTTCAACAGTTGGCAAAAAGACCGGACGCATAGTGCCGTGACCAATAATGAGCGGAATAGCAAGTGTTTTGTCATTTGCAAAGGCATTATCAAAGAGTTCCTTTAATTGTATTTCCTCCGGCATTGAAGCATAAGCCATAATTGTATCTGCAGATTTGTAGATAGGATTGTCCAGTAAGTTAGATACTATCTTATGACTGGCAATATCGCGTTCTTCATTTGACATTGCAATACGCTTTGAGCGCATCTCCTTCCGCAAGGCTTTCTTCTGTTCTGATATTGTACTTTCCATGACAATTCACCCAATCGCAAAGTATTATCTAATGCTATTATATTGATTCGTCAGCATATGTCAATATCTTCTTCAGGAATTGCCCAGTATAGGATCGTTCTACTTTGGCTATCTCTTCCGGTGTTCCTGCGGCTACTACATTCCCACCGAGATTGCCGCCTTCGGGTCCTAGGTCAATTATATAATCTGCTGTCTTTATCACATCGAGGTTGTGTTCAATGACAATAACAGTGTCACCGCCATCGACAAGGCGCTGCAGAATTTTAAGCAACCTATCAATATCTGCCGCATGCAGACCCGTTGTAGGCTCATCGAGTATGTAAAGTGTCTTGCCAGTGGACTGCCTTGAAAGTTCGGTTGCCAGCTTAACGCGCTGCGCCTCTCCACCGCTCAGAGTAGTCGCAGGTTGTCCAAGCTTGATATAGCCAAGTCCAACATCACTAATGATTTGCAATTTCTTGACGAGACGCGGAACATTGGCAAAGTGTTCAATCGCTTCGTCAATCGTCATCTCCAACACGTCATAAATATTCTTGTCTTTGTAGTAGACTTCAAGTGTCTCGCGATTGTACCTCTTACCACGACAAACTTCACATTGAACGTATACATCAGAGAGGAAATTCATTTCAATTTGCAGAATACCGGCACCGCCACAGGTTTCACAACGTCCACCTTTGACGTTGAAGCTGAATCGCCCATTGTTATAACCGCGTGTCTTTGCGGTCTTCGTCTGTGCGAAGAGCTGACGGATTATGTCAAAAACGCCAGTATAAGTGGCAGGATTGGAGCGCGGAGTTCTGCCTATAGGCTGTTGGTCTATATTGATAACTTTGTCAATGTTTTCAAGTCCGACGATTGACTTGTGCTTGCCAGGAACGACTTTAGCTTTGTGAAGCTCCTTGGCAAGTCCTTTGTAGAGTATCTCATTGACAAGAGTAGATTTGCCACTGCCGCTGACACCCGTCACCAAAGTCAAAGTACCTAGTGGAATCTTAACATCAATGCCTTTAAGGTTGTGTTCCTCAGCACCGATAACCTCAATATATTTGTCGTTACCTTGACGACGAGACTTAGGAATGGCAATCTCCTTCTTATGGCTGAGATATTGACCGGTGATTGACTCCTCAACCTGCATGACTTCCTGCGCGGTACCTTGGGCGACAATCCGCCCGCCGTGGTCTCCTGCACCTATTCCAATGTCAATTATCTGATCTGCCGCCAGCATAGTCTCTTCGTCATGTTCAACGACCAGAAGAGTATTGCCGAGATCGCGCAGACGTTTTAATGTCGACAACAATTTCTGATTATCGCGCTGGTGCAGTCCGATTGACGGCTCATCGAGAATGTAGAGGACACCCATCAAGCCGCTGCCGATCTGCGTGGCAAGTCTTATCCTCTGTGCTTCACCACCTGCCAAGGTGCCGCTTGACCTGGAGAGCGTAAGATAATCCAAACCGACATCAAGCAAGAACTTGAGTCGCGCTTTGATCTCCTTGACAACCTGGTCGGCAATCTTGGCTTCCTTCTCAGTGAGATTGAGACCGTTGAAATACTCATAACAATCACGAATCGTCAGCGCAGAGACTTCGTAAATATTCTTGTCGTTGACGGTAACGGCGAGTGCTTCCGGCTTGAGTCTCATTCCGTGGCATGTCGGACAGACTTCAGTGCCTTCTTCTTCCATTTTGAATTTGTAAATGGCGTACATCCACTCATACATACCGTGTATTTGCGAAGTGTCGAAAGTCATTCGCCGCCCTAAGCCCGTACAATCTGGGCAAGCACCATAAGGACTATTAAAAGAGAACAGCCGCGGTGTGATATCTGGCAGACTGATTCCACAGTCAATACAGGCGAACTTCTCGCTGAACATTAATGTTCTCTCGTCGTCGTCAACGATTTGGACGTATACTACGCCATCACCGAGTTTGAGGGCAGTTTCAAGAGAATCAGCAAGACGAGTGCGGACACCCTCACGAATGACAAGGCGATCGACAATGACTTCAATCGTGTGTTTGCGCGTCTTGGCAAGTTTAATTTCCTCGTCAAGACTGTACATCTTGCCGTCAATACGAACGCGGACATATCCGTCATCTTTGATATTCTGCAAAAGCCCTTTATGCTCACCTTTTTTGTCACGAATGACTTGGGCCATGATATTGAACTTGGTTTTCTCTGGCAACTTTAATATCTGCTCAACGATCTGATCGACGCTTTGAGATTGAATTGGTTTGCCACACTTCGGACAGTGAGGGTGACCAATTCGAGCAAAGAGTAGTCTGAGATAGTCGTAAATCTCCGTAACAGTGCCGACAGTTGAGCGCGGATTATGGCTGGTTGTCTTCTGATCGATTGAAATTGCAGGAGAGAGACCTTCAATCTGGTCAACGTCCGGCTTGTCCATAAGACCAAGGAATTGACGGGCGTAGGCGGAGAGCGACTCCACATAACGTCGTTGTCCTTCAGCATAGATTGTATCAAACGCCAGAGAAGACTTGCCGCTACCCGACAAGCCGGTAATGACTACAAGCTTGTCGCGAGGAATATTTAGACTGATATTTTTGAGATTGTGAGCACGTGCTCCCACTATTTTAATGAAATTATCCATTTTAATTAAATCACCAAACCATAAATTTTGTTTTTATTATAAAGAATTTTATCATAATAACCTTTAATTGTCGAGATTTCGATACCATTTGTCTATCAACGATTTAATTTAAAGCAGGTATTATCATTTTTGTATAGAATATTCAATAAGATATAGTGCAAAACTAGGTAATTAATGGAATGAGGGATATCGTTGCTATTTAATTCTTACGAATTTATATTTTTATATATTCCTATAGTTTTCATAATGTATTTTGCTCTTGCGAAGTATTTTGGAAAACGATCAGCAATATTTTGGTTGGTTATAACCTCATTCTTTTTCTACGGTTATTGGGATTGGCATTATGTAGCATTATTATTTCTTTCAATCTGCTTTAATTATACTATAGGAACACGTATTATCAAGAGTGTAAGTAGTGGGTATTGGCTTAGTTTTGGAATAGTTGGTAATTTACTTATCTTAGGCTATTTTAAATACGCTGCTTTTTTCCTTGAGAATATCAACCTTTTATTGGGTTCGGATACTTTCGTTGTTCCGAATATTATTTTGCCTTTAGGTATATCTTTCTTCACATTTACTCAGACAGCTTACCTTATTGATGCCTATCGTGGTGAAGTCAAAGATACATCTTTTTTGGTGTATTGCGAATTTGTAACCATATTTCCACACTTAATCGCAGGTCCGATAATCAATCACAAAGATATGATTCCTCAATTTACGAAATCTCAGAATTTCGTCATGAATTATAAGAATATTGCAATGGGTCTAACGTTATTCTCAATAGGTCTGTTTAAAAAGCAGGTGATAGCCGACAAGCTTTCTCCATGGGTTGGAAAAGCTTTTGAAAACGTAGATTCATTGTCTTTTATCGAAGCCTGGATTGGAGCTATCAGCTATACCTTCCAGCTCTATTTTGATTTCTCTGGCTACAGTGAAATGGCAATAGGTCTTGGCTTAATGTTTAACTTAAAATTCCCTATGAATTTTGATTCACCATACAAATCAACTAGTATTATAGAATTTTGGCGTAAGTGGCATATGACTTTGGGTCTTTGGGTGAAAAATTACCTATATATTCCACTGGGTGGCAATCGTCGTGGAGAGATTAGGAAAAATATTAATCTCTTCGTAAGTATGTTACTGATTGGATTATGGCATGGAGCAGGCTGGACATTTGTGCTTTGGGGTGGAATGCATGGAATTTTCCTTGTTATTAATCATTGGTGGCGTAAACTTAACATTAATCTACCCAAATTTATAAACTGGCTTTTAACCTTTGGTTGTGTAGTAGTTGCTTGGGTATTCTTCAGAGCAGAAAATTTTAATGATGCCTTTGCTTTATTACGATCAATGACGGATGTTTACAATATTGCATTACCTGCGAACGGCTCATACGAAAAAAATTTAGGCTTCTTGGTTAATTATGGTGTGGACTTTATAACTTGGAAATTGCCAACCCAAAGTATAGGCACACTGATTTTGATGGGTATAGTTTTAACAATAATGAAGAATCCTGTAAAATATATAGAATCATTTCAACCTAATTGGAAGTGGTTTATTGTTACAGCAATTTTGATATTATGTGCAATTTACGAGCTTAATACATATACAGAATTTTTGTATTGTCAATTTTAAAAATGGTGAGGGATAGATTTGAACTATAAAAGATATGTAATAGGGCTTGTTTGCTTGTATTTTATTTCGATTATTATTGTTTGGCTACTTGCTTGGTTTTTGCCGGCAGAATATTACATGGACACTGAATATGTTTATTGGAAACAGCAAAAGGACTATATTACTTCAGATGGAGATCAGCAAGAAATATTGCTTCTTGGTGATTCAAGAATCAAAACTGGAATTATAGTCAAAGAATTGGGCGATAATGTATATAACTTGTCGATTGGTGGCGCAACTCCTATAGAAATGTACTATACTCTTAAAATCTATATGGAACATCACCCAAAACCAAAGTCGATAATAGTTGCTTTTGGTCCAATGCATTTTACAGAGATGAGTTGTTATTGGGATAGAAATTTATATTTTCATTATCTTAATAGAGATATGGTACATGAAGTTGATGAAGTTCTTGCCGCTAACGGTGAATTAAGCAAACAAAGTTATCCCTATTTATATAGATTGCCAAGTATTTATACGAAGCAAATTATAAAAAATCTTCTCCACCCTCGAACTAAGAAAAATATGGAAGTTTATAAAAAAGCCGCTGAATCAAAAGGGCGCTTATTCTTTGAATACAAGGAGATGACTGAAGTATTATCTGATGAATCCAAGGAAAATGAATTTAGATTATTATTAACGTTAGATTACTATATGAATCAGTTATTGACTTTGTGTAAAAATGAAGGTATTCCTGTTTATATTGAACAAATGCCACTTGGAGAAGATAGTTACCCAATTATGTCATCAAATGGTTATCTTGACTCCTATAAAGAATATATGCATTCATTTGCACAGAAATATAAAATTCCAGTTGAGGAGGTGATGCCGGTATTTGAAAATAAATACTTCGGTGATAACTCACACTTAAATGAAGAGGGGGCACGTATCATCACAAAGCAATGGAAAATGAAGTATAAGGATTTGTTTAATAATTAATGAGGTGATAATTTTGAAATTTAAAAATCTTTTTGCTGCACTTTTGGCATTTTGTTTGTTTCTGCCATTAACAGTCTCTGCAAAAACGCAGAATATAAGTATTCAAGGAGATCACGGAAAACTTGCAGCAATTCTTCAAACTCCTGACAATCAGTCAAGATATCCACTTGTTATGCTTTTACATGGATTTAATGTCAGTAAAGAAACTAAATTGTTACAAGAAATGGCTGCTTCACTGGAAGCTCAAGGAATAGCTTCTATTCGCTTTGATTTCAACGGACACGGTAAGAGTGAAGGCAATTTTCTACAAATGACTGTACCAAATGAAATCGAAGATGCCAAGAAAGTATTCCGTTATGCTAGAAGTCTCCCAGAAGTAACTACTGTGTCCATTGGAGGTCATTCTCAAGGTGGTCTTGTTACTGCTATGACTGCCGGCGAACTTGGAAGCCAAGTCAAATGTATCGCCCTTATGGCTCCGGCAGCTATTTTGCGTGATGACTTTGTTAGAGGTAAAATCTTTGATGCAGAATTTGATCCGAAAAATGTTCCTATGACAGTGAAAATCTTTAAGAAAAAACGTGCGGTCGGGCGCAATTACATTAAGACCATGATGAACCTGCCTATTTACGAAACAGCAGAGAAGTATAATGGTCCTGTGTGTCTAGTTCACAGTTATTCTGACACAGTAATACCATATACGGACAGTCTGCGTTTTAATCATATTTATTCCAATAGTGAGCTGCATCTCATAGAAGGTTTAGATCACGGCTTTTCGCCTAATCAAGCTGAAGTCGTTAAAATAGTAACAGATTTCTTTGTAAATCATGTTAAATAGTTTTAGTCTCTTTTAACCCAATCTGTTACTTTAGAAAATTTTACCGCTTTTAAGTTGACGGTAAATAGAATAGAAGGCAATCGGAAAGCCCAAGAGGATTCCAAAGAGTCTGCCTTTTCCGCCAAGATTTAGATACTCATCGACAAGTCCACCGAGATACAGACAAATCAACACTACAACAACCAGATATATTCCTATCCCTGAGAGCAGTGAAAAGGCTCGCCACATTTGTCCTAAGCCTTCGTGCTTGCTCTCTTTTTCATTTTTATTAATTTGCATATTAACACCACAAAACTAAAACTTTCAACATAAAACACAATCCTCACCTCAATGACGAAGATTGTGTTTTTGACATTGATATATAAAAATTATTTCACCGGAACGCAATGCTTATCGTTAATATCCTTAACCTTCTGCACGCGACGACGATACTTCTCAGCCGTCAGAGGTTCAGTCTCCATCCAGACCTTTACATTTTCCAAGGCTATCACACTGCCGATAATCTTACCACCAAGGCAGAGAATATTTGAATCAGTGTGTTCACGAGAAAGGCGCGCACAGAGTGGATCTTGACAGACAACAGCATAATTGCCATTGATCTTGTTGGCAATGAGAGCACTACCATAACCCACACCGTCAACGAAAATTCCGCGATCACATTCGCCCTTGGCAACTGCAAGTGCTGCCGGATAAACATAATCAGAAAGATCAGCGGCTTCTTCATCATAAGTGCCAAAGTCCTTAACCTCGTGACCTTGTGCTTCAAGCCAGGATTTAATCTCATACTTGAGCTTGGTACCCGCGTGATCATTCGCCATTGCAATTTTCATTAGAAGACCTCCTCTAACTTTTTACTTTGCATTTCAATATATTTTAACATTCTACACATTGAAGATTATTCCTGCCCAACAAGTGTGTTAATCAAAAGTTATTCATTAGAGCGAGAATACCGATCTTAGATATTTCATAGAAATCAGGCGGAGTATAGTTAGGTATTCCTTTAGTCATAGCTTCAGCTTGCTTATCTGATAGGTGAGTCATAGGGTAGAGTCCATTCATCAGCGAAAAGAATAATACAGCGAAATTCTTGATTTGTTTTTCTGTGATATGTGGAAAAAATTTTTTTAAACCATCGTCAAATGTCTTAAAGAATGGACGCAGTTGAGTTTTGTAATCGTTCAATGTATGTTGAGAGCATTTCTTCTCAAGCGTTGTATAGTGAATAGATGTGAGACTTATGAGCAGATCATGTTCGCTCCACCGTTTAGCTAAAAGTCTGCTGTATTCTTCTTTGGACATCAATTCACGGCTGTCAAAATCTACCTGCAAAATTTTTCCAAGCTCTAAATAGCACTGCATTAAAAGTGATAGTAAAATTTCTTCCTTAGTTGAATAGTAAGTATAGAGTGAGGCTCGTGAGATAGAAGTAATTTTAGAAATCTCCTTCATATTAACTGCATCATAATCGCCGCTCAAATAAAGCTGCTTACAAGCGTTAATGATCTCTTGTTTGCGATCTGAAATTTGCTCTTCTGTACGCGCTCGTTTAAATGTCATGGACAGCCCACCTCGAATCTATATTTAGAGTTGACTTTAATATATCATAATTAAAATCAATTTTCAACTCAAAATTATTGACACGTTGTCAATTATCTGGTAAACTACTTGTTGACACGGCGTCAATTAATCCTATCAAAATTAATACAAGGAGTTAATTACCATGAATGATTGGAATGATGGTTATTTTACAGCAGACACTTATACTTATGGTTACTATCGTGAACTTAGTCCCACATTTCAGAACTTCTGTCTTTTGCTCAGAGGTTTTGTTACTCCGAAACTCAACGAGGATAGCAAATATTGTGAACTTGGCTTCGGTCAAGGAGTAGCAGCAAATGTACATGCTGCTTCAAATTTGGGGCAATACTACGGGACAGACTTCAATCCTGCACACGCCGCTAATGCCAACGAACTTGCCAATGCTTCTGGTTGTAATGCTCAATTCTTTGATGACAGCTTTGAACAGATGCTCAATCGTGATGATATACCTCAATTCGATTTTATCAGCCTGCACGGTATTTGGTCTTGGATTAGTACTGAAAATCAAAACATCATTGTTGAATTTGCCCGCAAATATTTAAAATCTGGCGGCGTCTTTTATAATAGTTATAACTGCTTCCCTGGTTGGGCGGCAAAGAGTCCGCTGCGTGAATTGCTGGTTCTCTATGATAGATTTATTGGTGAAACAGAAAATGATACTTTCAATCGCATTGAAGGTGCTCTGAAATTCACTGAAGAGCTCCTCGCTGCAAATCCTCTCTATGCTAAGACCGCAACTGGATTAGACACTATTTTTGCTGGAATGAGACAAGAGAATCACAACTACCTTGCACATGAATATTTTAATCGTGACTGGATTTGCATGTATTTCGTTGATTTGGTAGAAATTTTGAGTGCAGCTAAACTCGAATTTGCTTGCACTGCAATTCCTCTTGAAGCCATTGACCAAGCAAATCTTACACGTAGTTCTATAGAATTTCTCAATAAGATTACTAGTCCTATCATGAGAGAACAAGCGCGAGATTATTTTATCAATAGGCAGTTCCGAAAGGATATATTCGTTCGCGGTGCAAGGAAAATTACACCTGTAGAGCGCAGACAACGCCTAATGAATACAAATTTCGTTCTTATGACAACTAATCCTATTGAAATGAAGTGCAATACTCCTATTGGTGAAATTTCTTTCAATAATCCTGATTTGGAAAATGCAGTAAATTTCCTAATGGCTGACAATTACCGTCCAAAAAAGTTTGCTGATCTCTTGAAGACTAATACGGATATTAAGCCGGAGAATATAGAGCAGATTATTACCGTATTGGTTGATGCAGGTAAAATTTTGCCTTGTCAAGATGAAGCTGTTATCGAAAAGGTAAAACCCACTTGTGATAAGTTGAATAATTACTTTTGTAAGCGTGCTGAAATTTCACATGACATTACGGAGTTTGCAAGTCCTGTGATCGGTGCCGGCATAGCCGTAGACCGCTTTGAACAAGTCTTTACAGCTTTTCATAAACAAGGCGCCAAAACGGCAGAGGAAATGGCCAATAGAGCTTGGAATCTCATTGAACCGCAAGAACAAAGACTCATAAAAGATGGTAAACCACTTGAATCAGCCGAAGAAAATATATTTGAATTTAAAGGAATGGCAGAAAGATTTTTGAATAAGCGTTTGCCGATCTTAAAAGCACTTCAAATAGCATAATGATAATACATACATGACAAAAAAGGTTCGTATGATTGATACGAGCCTTTTTGAATTATGAATTTATATTTTTTTGATTGACGAAAGTAACACAACTTTGCTAAAATCGAACTAATCATAGAAATAGGATATGTCAAAATGAAGAAAATTAAAAAATACTTTTTGAGGTTCATTCCACTTGCAATTTTAATCGTATTCATTGGGCTTGAAATTATGAGTCGCGGTGCAGCAGTGACCTTTAATCAGGTAATGAAAACTCAAGACATGCTTCGCGGAACGATTACAGTAGAAAAAATAAAAGCAACGCCGACCGGCAAGGTTAGTTTTGAGAATTTAATCTGGAATGACCCTCAAGGTAACACAATAGTTGATATAGCTGAAGGCGGTTTTAGAGTAAGACTGTGGGATATTGTAACAAGACATTTTAAATCCACCACTGTACAGGAATTGACCCTCAGTGATGCCAATATTTCATTACACTTAGATAAAAACATGCAAGTTGATTTTGTTCGCCATTCGCCTGTCTTTAATGAAGTAAGTTCACAAATGAAAAGTGACGAGGATAAGTGGGAAACCAAGATTAGTCGCAAAGATAAAAGTGAGGAAGAACTCAAAGAGATTGGAGAACGCAAGCGTCAACAACAGCGAATGAAGATAGAAAAAAATTGGAAAAATTTTAATACAGAAGGACGAAAATTGCGCTTAAAATTAATACTAAAAAATTGCAATGTAGAGATATTCTATCGAGATCGTCACTATCTTATCAGAGGTGTCAACTTTGAATCGGATATAGATACAACGAAACTACTTACACTCAATGTCCACACAGGAACATTTGGTGGCACTGCAATCGGGCGCGGAGTAGAAATTCATGGAAATATTGATTTTGCAAGTAAAGAAATACCACAAAGTAATTTACACATACTCTTTCAGGATGTTGATCCGTCTTCGTTAGGTTTTGGACTCAACCTTCAAGATCAAATAACATTAATTGTAAATCTAACTGGTCCTATTAGTCGTCCTATTGGAGATGGCAATCTTAAAATAAAGAAATTACATATACCCGGCCTTGAATTTAATAGAGTTGAAGGCGATATACATTATGAGGACTCTATGCTAATCTTTTCTAATGTTACTGCTGAAGTTTACGATGGCAAGTTAATTGCTCATGGCGATTATAATCTCGACACCCGTTACTACAATATCTATGGACACGGTGAAGGATTGAAGGCAAATTCAGCACTGCCAGACTCTCATCTTCATTGTAACGTTGATCTCGATCTTACAGTTCAATCAAAAGGCAATGCAAGAGAGACCTATACAAGCGGTAGTTTTACGTCAGGTGAAGGACGTTACAGCATTTTAAAATTTAAAAGTTTAAGTGGAAAATTTCAAACAGGTTACCGTGATTTACGTTTTTTTGATGTGATGATAAATATGGGTACTCACCAAATATCCACCAAGGCCTTAAGTATCATAAACAAGAAACTTCACCTGGAACCTATCATCATGACGGACAAAGATGGAAATTTACTTGCAACTTACATACACAAAAATAAGAAGTAAAACCTCTTGTCTCCGACTTTGTAATATGTGATAATAGTATAATCAAAGAGGAGGGTATCATCGTGAAAGATAAAATCAACGTCATCAGCAGTGAGTATATCATCTCTGCTGTCAGTATCGCTCAATATCCTCAAATAAAACTGCCTGAGATCGTCTTCATTGGTCGTTCAAATGTTGGTAAGTCCTCGCTAATAAATTCACTCACCAGGCGAAAGAATTTAGCCAGAGTCAGTCAAACTCCGGGTAAGACCCAAACTATAAACTTTTATAAGGTCAACTTGAAGATCACCGAAAGTGAAGAAGTAGAGCCGGAGCGGCGTGACTTCTATCTGGTTGATTTGCCCGGCTATGGCTATGCCAAAACAAGCAAGTCAAATCGCAAGCTGTGGGCAAAATTTATCGAACAGTATCTCTTGTCAAGTGAGCAGATTGGATTTGTCTGCCAGCTTATTGATATCAGACATGAACCAATGGAGTCAGACATCAATATGTTCAACTGGCTGATTGAAAATAATCTACCCGTATTGATTATTGCCACAAAGTCAGATAAAATCAGTAAAACAGCACAGATCAAACAAGTTAGCATAATAAAAAAAGCCTTTGGAATTGAGGAATTGCCAGTACTTCCTTATTCGTCAATAAAAAGTGAAGGGCGTTCAGAATTACTTGACACGATAGCCGATTCTCTGTTAAAATATTAGAAAAGTGAAGCGTATTCATATTTAGGAGTGAGAAATGTGACAGAGTTATCGTTGTTTGACAAATCGTTGCTGAACTTGTTGCAGACCAATATACCAATTTGTAGTCGCCCGTTTGCGGCAATGGCACAGAAACTCAACACGGATGAGCAAACTGTTATTAATCGTCTTCGTGAGCTGAAGTCAGCGGGTTACTTGAGACGGATTGGCACTTTCTTTGATTCAAACAGCTTGGGATATCAAGGCGTTCTGGTTGCACTGTCCGTGACGCCGGAGAAGATTCAACAAGTTGCTGAGACTGTAAACAACTATCCTGGTACAACCCACAATTATGAGCGAGAAGGTCGCTTTAACTTGTGGTTTACTTTGCTCACGCCGAATGTCAATCTTGAGAAGAAGATATTATCGGAAGTCAAATCATTGACGGGTGTTGAAGATATGCTCTGTCTTAAATCCAACAAGAAATATAAAGTCAATGTTCAGTTTAAGCTGCAATGATTGATCGAAGAAGTGATGAGCAATGGAATCGCTTGAAATAAGTACGCGAGATAAGGCGGTAATCAGAGCTTTGCAAGGCGACTTTCCTCTCTGTGAGGAACCTTACAAGGTTTTGGCTGAACAGGCAGGAATGACTGAAGAGGAATTTATAAACTGCGTAAAGAATTTATCAGCAGAAAAGAAAATTCGTAAAATGGGTGCAGTGCTTAAGCATCGTGAAGCCGGGTTTGTGGCAAATGCACTTTGCGCTTGGTCGGTTCCGGCTGAAAGATTGGACGAAGTAGCAAAAGAGATGGTAAATAATCCAGCCGTCTCTCATTGTTATGATCGGAACACTGCACCGAATTGGAATTATAATCTATATACAATGGTTCATGCCAAGAGCCGTGAGGAATGTGAGCAGATCATCAAAAGTCTTGCAACTTCAACGGGCATAGATCAGTTTCAAATACTCTATTCCAAGAAAGAATGGAAGAAGACGAGCATGAAGTATTTCTGTGACGGTTAAGTCAGGTGATTATTATGGACGGATTTGCTCACCTGCATGTACACACTGAATACAGTTTACTTGATGGTGCCAGCAGAATTGAAGATTTAATCGTTCGGGCAAAGAGTCTAGGCATGAGTGCCATTGCTATAACTGATCATGGCAATATGTTCGGTGTGATAACCTTCTACAAAGCAGCAAAGAAGCACGGTGTCAAGCCTATTATCGGCTGTGAGGTCTACTTGGCGCCTGCGTCGAGGAAAGAGCGAGACGAAGGCAGCAGGCTCAAGTATTATCATTTAATCTTGCTTGCAGAGAACAATCAAGGTTATCGCAATCTCATCAAGCTAGTAAGTGCTGCCAACATTGAAGGAATGTATTATAAGCCGCGTGTTGACAAGGAACTTCTCCGCGAGTATCACGAAGGTATAATCGCTTTAAGTGCTTGCGTTGCTGGTGAAATTCCCCGCGCCATTCTTCAAGACAACATTGCACGCGCTGAGGAGTTGATCGACGAATATGTAGATATCTTCGGACGTGACAACTTCTTCTTAGAGATTCAGAAGCATGGCCTTGAAGAAGAAGTCAGAGTTGCCAATGCTCTCACTGAATTGTCGAAGAAGCACAATGTCGGACTCGTTGTGACAAATGATTCGCATTATATTGATCGTGAAGATTGGGAGTTTCACGATGTTCTTCTCTGTATACAGACAAACCGCCTTGTCAGCGATACAGATAGGTTGCGGTTCAATTCGGATGACTATTACTTGAAGTCACCAGCAGAGATGAGGAACTTGTTCCCGAATATTCCAGAAGCTGCAGATAATACCCTCAAGATCGCAGAGCGCTGTAATGTGGAGATTGAATTTGGTAGACTGCAGCTTCCTCATTATCTATTACCTGATGGATATAGTGATTCGGCGATCTATCTTCGTACGCTCTGCAATAACCTTATCAACGACCGTTACAATGAGATAACTAATGCAATCAGAGACAGGCTGGCTTATGAACTTGATATAATTCACAATATGAAGTATGATGACTACTTCTTGATTGTTTATGACTTCATTCGCTATGCCAAGAGTGTCGGAATTGCGGTAGGTCCGGGCAGAGGTAGCGCCGCGGGCAGTATAGTTGCCTACATTCTCGGTATCACTGAACTTGATCCGCTCAAGTATGATCTTCTCTTTGAACGATTTCTCAATCCTGAACGCGTGACGATGCCAGATATTGATATTGACTTCTGCTATCTCCGCCGTGAAGAGGTCATTGACTATGTTAAGCGTCTCTATGGTGAAGATCACGTCTCGCAGATTGCCACCTTCGGCACCATGGCAGCTAAGGCTGCTATTCGCGATGTCGGGCGTGTGCTTAACATGACTTTCAACGAAGTCAGTGAGATTGTTAAGCTCATGCCTAATGAGTTGAAGATCACCATTGACAAGGCACTGGAGACCTCAAGAGACTTCCGTGTGATTTACGAAAGCAGACCTCAAGTGCAGCGATTGATTGACCTATCTAAGAAGCTGGAAGGATTGCCGCGGCACTCTTCAACACACGCAGCGGGAGTGGTGATAGCGCCGCGCCCGCTGACTGATTTCATTCCGATGATGCTATCCAATGGAATGTTGGTCACGCAGTATGACAAGGACATCATAGAAGAATTGGGTCTATTGAAGATGGACTTTCTCGGACTGCGTACATTGACAGCAATCAGTGATACAGTCAAGAATATCAAGGAATCACGAGGAGAAGTCCTAGACCTTTCAAAAATACCGCTTGATGACACCAAGACTGCCAAGATGTTATCTGAAGGTAAGACTGGCGCGGTGTTTCAAATGGAATCTGCCGGCATGACAAATCTATTGCGTGCCCTTCAACCTCAAGGATTTACAGATTTGATACCAACAGTTGCCCTCTATCGACCAGGACCACTCGGAAGCGGCATGGTTGAGGACTTCATTGAACGCAAACATGGCAAACGTGATATTAAATACTTACACCCTCTGCTTGAGCCGATTCTCAAGGAGACCTACGGTGTCATTCTCTATCAAGAACAAGTCATGCAAGTCGTTCAAGCACTTGCCGGTTTTACTCTCGGACAGGCTGATATTCTCCGCCGCGCAATGGGCAAGAAGAAGCCAGAAGTATTGATGGCACAGCGTGAGAACTTCATGAGCGGCTGTATTAGCAATGGAATTGACAAAGGACTTGCCAACAAGATATTTGAGCTTCTCATGCACTTCGCAGACTATGGATTCAATAAGAGTCACAGCGCTGCCTATGCTCTTCTTGCCTGGCAGACCGCCTACCTCAAGGCTAACTATCCTGTTGAATTTATGGCAGCTATGATGTCAAGTGTCATGGACTCAGATAAGGTTGCAGAATATATTGAGCTTGCCAGGCGAATGGGTATTAAAGTCCTGCCGCCTAACATTAATGTCAGTAATACAACCTTCAATGTCGACAATGGTGCCATTCGTTTCGGCTTGGCGGCAATAAAGAACATCGGACAGATGATGATTGATAGTCTTGTTGAGGTTAGAAGGCGCGGTGGCAAGTTTAAATCTCTCTTTGACTTCTGCTGCCGCATAGATCACAAGATACTCAATAAGAAGGCCATCGAAAGTCTTGTCAAGTGTGGTGCCTTCGACAGTATTGATGGACATAGAACTAGACAAGTCGCGGCGGTAGATAGTGCCGTTGCTGAAGGTTTGCGTCAGCAGAGTGATGCCTACAGCGGACAAGTTGGACTATTCGGTGAGGAAGACCTATCAACAGTTCACTTTGCACTTCCTAATATTCCCGATAAGCCAAAGCGTGAGCTTCTTGCTTGGGAGATGGAAACAATGGGCTTCTACATCTCCGGCCACCCGCTTGATGAGTATGCCAATCGTATTGAGGGCTTAACTCCGATTTCTGACATCAAGAGCGGAAAGGTTGCAGAAGGTAAGATTGTCAAGATTGCAGGTATGATCTCAAATCTTCGCAAGCGCAAGACCAAGAAAGGCGATGAGATGTGTCGCTTGATACTTGAAGGCCGTTTAGACAAGATTGAGGTTACAGTATTCGCTTCGACCTTACGCAGCAATGCTACGCTCATCTATCTCGACAGTGCTGTTGTCGTTCGTGGAAGAGTGGAGACTTCAAGCGAAGAAGTTGCTATCATAGCGGTTGATATTCAAAGTGCTTCTATATATGAGCCGGACTATTATCTGACGATTCCCGAAGCATTGGAGAAGCAAGAAACTTATACAAAATTAAAGACCATTCTTCAACGACATCACGGTCAAAGAATGGTCTGGCTGAATAGACGCGGACAATGGCAAAAGCTAAAGTCGGAGTATTGGGTCAGATACAGTGAGGTACTGAGTTTAGAGTTATCTACTTTGTTGGGAACAAATAATATCCGCCTATATTGACCTTTCACACCATATTAAGATGCGGCTTAATATCTCTAGTTATGGAGATATAAGCCGCTTTGTTATTCATGAATTGACACTCTTAAAGGTGGAGAAGTCATCTTCAAGTATAGCTTCGCGCATTCGCCGCATGAAGTTTTGCAGGAAGTAGAGGTTGTGCAAAGTCAATAGGCGAAGCCCGAATATCTCATTAGCTCTGATTAAGTGGCGAATATAGGCGCGGGTGAAGCCGTTCCTGCAGGCATAGCAGCCACAGCCTTGTTCTAAGACCTCATGGTCATGTGTGAAACAGGAGTTTTTCATTACTAGGCGACCATTTGATGCAGTTGAAGTATTCACCATAGCCATGCCATTGCGAGCAACACGCGTTGGAAATACACAGTCAAACATATCAACACCGCGTGCTACACCCTCAATCAAGTGATCCGGTGTGCCGACGCCCATTAAATACCGCGCCTTATCCTCCGGCAGGAATCTTGTTGAAATCTCCAACATATTGTACATCAAATCCTTCGGCTCACCGACGGAGAGACCACCAATGGCGAAGCCGTCAAAGTCCATGGCGCTCAAAGTCTTGGCACTATACTCGCGCAAATCCTCAAACATTCCACCTTGAACAATTCCGAAGACACCTTGATCTGAGCGAGTCTCTGCATTGAGTGAACGTTCTGCCCAGCGGTGTGTACGTTCCGTTGACTTCTTAGTATAGTCATAATCAGCCGGATAAGGTATACACTCATCAAAGGCCATTGCAATGTCCGAGCCAAGTTTCATTTGAACTTCGATTGAAATCTCTGGAGACAGGAACTTCGGAGAACCGTCAATGTGAGAGCGAAAAGTCACGCCCTCTTCGGTGATCTTCCTCAGTTCGCCAAGCGAAAATACTTGAAAGCCACCACTGTCAGTGAGTATGGCGTGATTCCAGTGCATGAACTTGTGCAGACCACCCGCCTCAGCTACCAGATCAGCTCCGGGTCTCAGAAACAGGTGATAAGTATTTGACAATATAATGCCTGCACCGAGGTTTTCCAGCTCATCAGGTGAAACTGATTTAACGGTTGCCTGTGTTCCGACGGGCATAAACATTGGGGTGTTGAAGTCACCGTGAGGTGTGTGAAGTATACCTGCCCGCGCGCCAGTGACCTTATCTTTGTGAATCAATTCATAAGTTATTGCTTTCGTAATACTCACTCCTCGTTATTTACTGAAAATCAATATTCTACCTTGCAACTTTTACCTATTAATTCTATAATAATTAAAGTTGAGATAAACTTTTTACTGTTTTCACCATTTCGCAGCAATCGTCGAGATAAAGCACTCAACAAAGGTAACTTATTCGGAATCCCCAATTTAATAATGAGAGGAGCACTTAATGTGGCCGGATTGTCTATTACCAAAAAATTGATAGGTGCTTTTGGTTTGGTCTTCGTATTCATTTCATTTTTCGGTTTGTTCATCTTATACTCATTCAACGGGTTGAGTAGTGAACGTGCCAATGTTCGTGACTGGCTTGATTCAAGTCTCACGGTTTCACAAATTGCAGGAACTATTGATGATGTGCAGCGAATGGTTCATATGCGTGTTGCAAGAATAGGCACAGCAGACGGTACATCACTACAAGCAGAACAGCAGAAAATCATCGCAGATATAGATACCGCATTTAAACATTATCAGCAAGTTATAGATAAAGGCGACTATGACGACGAAGCCGAACGCCAAAGAGATCAAGAAATGCTCAATAGCGAGGTGAAAGCTTGGCAATACTATAAAGAACAGCTCATCAAAATTGAACCGTTAATCTCGTCTGGCAATCGCGATGGCAGTATAGCCATTCTCAATAATGAAGTCGAAAGGGCATTTGCTGAAATCTCCAAGGCAATGGATATAGACGTTGCCGATTGTGCAGAGGGTTTGGCTGCAGCAGTTGATGTATCTGAGAAGACCTTTGAGGACTTCGAGGAACTTGTACATGTAATGGGCCTTGTTATCGGTGCAATCCTTGTCTTTGTTGTTGGTATTCTTTACCTTCTTGCTAAAAATATTCGTCACTCGGTACAGCAGATTGTCACTGTAACAGAAAGGGCAGCAAAAGGCGATCTGTCACACGATATAGTGACTGATGCAACCGATGAGTTTGGAGTCATTGCAGGGCAATTCAATTCTGTTATTCAGCACATGAGGAAGGCACTTGGCAAAGTTCAAAGTGCAGCACAACAAGTCTCTGATAGTTCGGTGACAATGAAAACCAAAGTCAATGAGACGGGACAACTCTTGGAGAATGTGGCAATGGCAGTTACACAGGCTTCTGAGAATGCTGAAGAACAGGCAAAATCACTTGTCAGAACTGAAGAACACGTGAAACAAATGGAACATGATGTTGAACAATCAATAGAAGCTATAAAGATAGGTCTTGACAGTGTAGAGCAAACATCACAGCATGCTTCAAATGGCACCAAAATGGCAGATGTAACTATTCGCCAAATGAATGAGATATCTGCAGCAGTTGAAGAAGCTGCACAAATCGTCCAAAAGTTAGGTGAAAATTCCAAGGAGATAGGATCAATCGTTGAGTTAATCTCAAGTATCTCAGAACAGACCAACCTCTTGGCGCTCAATGCAGCGATAGAAGCAGCGCGGGCCGGTGAGCATGGCCGCGGCTTCGCTGTTGTCGCTGACGAAGTTCGCAAACTCGCTGAAGAATCACAAAACGCTGTACAGAGAATTGGTAGTATAATCGGAACAATTCAAGAGACTACCGAAAAAGCTGTCATTACAATGAAGAACGGCTCTCAGCGCGTCGAAGAAGGCAAGGTTAATATTGAATCGACTGGCAAGTCCTTCCATGAGATCGTCACAATGATACAGCAATCTGAAGAAAATTCTCAGCAAGTTATGTTGATAATTGACAGTCTGCGTGAACCTATCAAAGATATAGTGAACCGTACACAGAGACTATCGAGTGCATCAACAGAGATTGCTCAAAAGATGTTATCCATATCTATTGACACTGCTGAACAGGCAGCCAAGGTGATTGAATTATCGGACGACAGCACTAGTCTGACTGAACTCTCACAAAATATGAAAGCAACCGTAAATGAGTTTCAGTTGGATTGATAATTGTTTATAAAAAGTTTAAATATTGTTAAATCTCTTGTAATAATCATGCTGTAAATTTATCCTAAAAACTAAAAGGGTGGGTGGCATGACTATTAAGAAAAGACTCCTGCTCTCTCATTTGGCAGTTTTTATTGTTCCCATTATGGCAACCTTTCTTGTGTTGGCGGTTTCCACTATTGGATTAATCATCTTCGCAAGAGGTGACAATCATATATACATCGAAAATACAATAGAGTTTCAGCGTGCCTGCGAGGTGCTGCATCACATAGTTTTCAATCATGTACAAAAAAAGAATAACAATGATGTAGAATATTGGTTAATAGGACTTTTGGCACCTGAACAGAATTATATACTCATTCAACGCGAGAATCAAGTAATTTATACTTATGGTAATCAGTCTCTAGCTGAAATGGGTAAGCAGGACTTCGAGGAATCGCAACACAATACCGAGGTGATCGGCAAGGACTTCACTGATATTAATACTTTGGATAATGACTTCATATGCATTGAGAAGCATATTATTGATAATGAGGAATACTGGTTGTATTTCGTAACAGAAAAGTCTACAAATAATAAAGATCAACCTCTGGAATCAGCTATAGAGCGCACAGGGTATTTTTGTGTTGTCTCACTGATAGTATTTGTATTTGTGACAAGCTTTATGCTGTCGAGATACATCTTGCGACATATTCTCCTGCCGTTGCGTAAACTCAGACTCGGTGCAGAGAACATTCGCGAAGGCAACTTTAACCTTCAGCTTGAACACAGCTCGGAAGATGAGATCAAACCGGTTATGGAAGCCTTCAACCTTATGGTCCAGAAGCTGCTAAAGTCCATTGAAGAGAGAAAACGACAAGAAGATCATCAAAAGGAACTGGTAGCTAGTATTTCTCACGACCTTAGAACGCCTTTGACAACAATAAAAGCCTATATTGAGGGCTTGATTGACGGTGTGGCTGACTCACCTTCCAAGCAGCTCAGATACCTGCAAGTCATCAAGAAGAACACTGACGAACTCAACAACATGATTGAGGAACTCTTTCTCTTCTCGAAAATCTCACTCGGTGAGAAGGCAATACCTTTGGAACCAATCAACCTCAAGGAGATGCTTGAGTTCTTTGTATCTGAGAACAACTATGCCTGGAAAAAAGCAGGCGCCACCGTCACCCTCAAAGCACAGGATAATATCGTTATCATGGGCAGTTATATGCTTCTCGACAGGATACTATCAAATATCATTGGCAACAGTATCAAGTATAAACCTGAATACGAAATAGACTGCTACATCAAGCTGATAGGCAGAAATAAGATTGCGATTCTTAGCATAGCAGACAATGGCTCTGGTGTACCGGAAGAGTCGCTTGAACGTTTGACAGAACCATTCTACAGGACTGACAAGGCGAGAAGCCGTACAGAAGACGGAACTGGATTGGGCCTCTCAATCGCAGTGAGGGCAGTTGAGATGATGAAGGGTGCCTTGACTATAGAGAACGTAAACCCACACGGACTTATGGTGATTATAGAATTGCCGATTTTGCAGCAGGAGGAGCAGTCATGATGAATCCAAAGATATTGATAATTGAAGACGATCCCGATATTTCAGGGATTGAGAAGGACTACTTGGAGCTTAACAATTACGAAGTAGTTATCGCTGAGACGGGTCCCGATGGTATGAGAGAAGCGTTGACCGGCAATTACAATCTCATCATATTGGATATAATGCTGCCAGGTATGGACGGCTTTGATGTTTGCCGCAATATCAGAGACAAGTTGGATATCCCAATCATGATGTTGACGGCACGCAAGACTGACATTGACAAGATCAGAGGGCTTGGTTTCGGTGCTGACGACTATATGGAGAAGCCCTTCTCGCCGAGTGTTCTGGTTGCCAAGGTGAAGTCACAGCTTGCTCAATACTTCCGCCTTAAAAACACGGGAAACACCGAGACACAGAAGCTCATGATCGGCAATGTAAATCTTGACTCTAAGACGAGAAGGGTATTTGTAGATCAAGATGAGAAGGTGTTACCCAACAAAGAGTTCCAGTTGTTGGAGTTCCTTATGATGAATCCAGATATGGTGTTCAGTCGTGAGACTCTCTACGAGAGGATTTGGGGCATGGACTCAATGGGAAGTACCTCAACCATACCTGTACACATCAACCGTCTGCGTGAAGCGATAGAAGAAGACCCTGCCAACCCAAGGCATTTGATAACGGTCTGGGGCGTTGGGTACAAGTTCAGACCTTAATTAAAACTTCAGAGAAGTTATTGAAAGTGTCGGGAAAGTCGTGCTTTAAGCGGCCTAGACAGTCGTTACAAAACTGTTCGGCAAGGTTGGGATCATCTCTAAACTTCTGCTTATAACCCCAAATGTGAGTAAAGTATTCTTGTCGTCTTCCGAATAAATCCTTTAACGAAGAGAGAGCATAAACCTCTCGTCTCATCAACTTCATACACATTGCAAGCCACCGCTGCTCTGCAAAGACCATGTAAGGCAATCCGGCATTGGAAGTATCTGCAGACTGCATAAACTCAAAGGCGAAGTCACAGTAACGCTTGATGATATCGTTTGCACCAAAGTAGGCGAAGGCGGTATTGCAAGCTTCAACCGACCAGTCAAGAGTAGACGGGAATTTAAAATCATTATTGAATCTGAAGTGCTCAATCGAAGGGTATATGAAGTTGTTGACTTGCTCGAAGTGAATAACAGCAACATTGTCCTTGTAAGGCGTGAAGTCCAACTTCTGCCAAACGATAAAGTCTAAGTCAATCATAACGCAAGGTGCAGATTGCTTGCTGAGAGCTAAGAGCTTGGCACCCGCCCAGAAGACTACCTCATCAATGTTGAGACTGTCTATCTCGTCAAGCGAAGTGTCAATCTCATCGTATATGTCAGTGATTCCAAGATTGTTGAGATATTCAAAACCGCGCTGATCGGTAACTAGTTTGATTGTGCCGTTGTACTTCTTCCACTCAAGAGCGGACAACATCAAAGTGAGCAGTTCAAACCTTTGCAATGAGAAGTTATCGGAACGCGTTCTTAGAGTGTGAAAGGCTACCATGCTGTTTGTTCCTTGTGATCTTTGTAGGCATTAATTAATTCAAGGCCATAGCCAAGACCCCCGGAGCCTGAACCGCAAAGGTCAATCACATTAATAAGTGGAATATTCGTCACAATAATCGGTATACGTCCAAAATCAGACATTAGGAAGATATTCTTGATTATTGCTTCGCTGCCGTCAGTGCCAAAGTCAGCATAAATCAGCAACTTTCGACCATCATAGAGCTGCTTTGCAACATTAGCGGCGACAATGAGACTGAAGTACTTGTTGTCGGCGAATTTTTTGATTGTCTTCAAGTAGTTCATACGCCAAGTCGGCTTCAGTGCAAATACGTGGTTGTCGATATTATAATCTTCTTCCTTGAGTAAGGTTTCACCAATAATAACGCCGCTGAACTTCTCCGAACGTTTTGCAAAGTCCTCACAAGTCTCAAAGGTCGTACGACCTTGCAGGAAGTCATTGATTTCATTGAGAGTCAGTTCAGGATCAAGCGCAACTCTATTGCCGAGTACAAATGTCAGATTGCTTGATTCGTTTGCAGTGATTTGGTCTTCCTCAAGATAGCGCAAATAGACTGTCAGACTCTTGAGACTGATATTTTGAGTATCCAGATTGACAGGCTGCTTGCTAACAATGTCAACTACGGCATTGTTGCGGCCAATATATGTCATGTGACTCTTAGACAGTGGAATTTGGAACTCACCGCCGCAAAGGTAAACGACAGATTTATTGCTCGTCGCAAGAGCTTTCATTAACTCCGGTTGAGACTCGACTGCGATGTAGTCTTCACTCTCCTCACTAAAGAGTGACTTTTTGCGACGCTTTTCAAGTGCTCGCTCAAGTGCCCTCACGTCATAATCAGAGAGAGTCATCATATCAATTTCAAGCGTTTCGCAAATCTCAAGGCGAAGCTCATCATCATCTAGCTTTTGGATAATATCGAGATTGAGAGAATCTGCTTGTTCATTGTAGAACTTATTCTCCAGCCACTCTTGTAGCGAATTATCCTTTGCCAGAGCCACCAATTCAGCAAGATTAACATTTTGAAGAAGCTGCTCCAATGAAAAGTATTCCTCATTCATTCTGGTTCGCAGCTCATTTAGATTGTCATCTTTTACGTTCTGATTGTCAGTCATATCCTTCTCCTCAAGATATCAAAAACTTCTTCGTGGATCGTCTCAACAGTGAGTGGTTGATCGCCACTACTACAATGTATTATACTCCAGTTGAACTTTTTAGCAAGCTCTTTATATGAATCATAGCAGCGATGTAGATAATCAAAATCTGTCTCATGAATGTCGTTGCGCTTGCGTTCTTTGATTAGCCTTTCGCTGATCTCCGTCGGCATATCAAGGAATATCACTAAATCAGGTCGAGGAAGTTTTAACTTGACATATTCAAGATCATCAAGCCAATCAAGGAACACTTCACGCTCTTGACTATCTGCAATCTTGACAGCTTGGTGTACCATATTTGAAGTGACGTAACGATCTGCAAGGATTATTTCACCGGCGTCGTAGAAGGCTTTCCAATTCATTCTAAACGAAGCATAGCGATCGACGGCGTAGAAGGTAGAAGCAGCATAGGCGTCAACATCATCAGCGTGTTTGCCGAAGTCACCATTGAGGTACATCTTGACGAGTGAACTCGACGGTGAATCATAGTTTGGGAATGACACCTGCCTAACTTTGCGACCTTCAGCCTTTAAGCGTTCAAAGAGCTTCTTGGTCTGGGTTGCCTTGCCGGAGCCGTCACCAGCTTCAATCACTATCAGTTTACCTTTGTCCATTAATATTGTCTCCTCTTTGACCCTTCACTCTGAAGAAGATAAATGCGATCAGTGCAAGAGTGAAGGCAATAACACTTGTCATCTGTGCCGACTTCAGCAATCCGAATACGAGTTGATTGTAGTCGCCGCGGAAGTATTCAAGTATAAATCGCGCTGCTGAATAGAGCATTACATAGAGCGCAAAACATTGTCCTTTACAGTAGTTGCTGCAACGGAACATCAACAGCAGAGCGAATATCACAATGTCAAGCTGACACTCCCAGACTTCCGCTGGCCAGAGCGGTTGATCTCCATACATTCGGTGAGCAAGTGTCGTAGACGGGTAAAGTAAGCCGAAGTTGCTGCCGGTTGGTGCTCCAAAGGCGTCGCCGTTGAGTAGGTTGGCACAGCGTCCGAGTGCCTGTCCAAGAATCATTGCCGGTGCCAAGAGATCAGCTAGGTGATAAACGTCTAATCTCTGTCGTCTTGCGTAAATGATAACAGATATCGTCGCAAGAATCAATCCGCCCTGAACTGCCATTCCGCCCTGCCAGACATTGAGTATCTCCGTTAAATGATTGCTATAGTAATGCCAATCGAAGAAGAAGACATCCCAAAGTCGTGCGCCGAGTAAGCCGGAAGCGCCGCCGATTATTCCGATATCAACCAAGTGTTTCTCATAGCCGCGGCCGTCAACCTTCGCGAAGAAGTACCCAACGCCGGTTGCCAATATTATTGACAATGACAGCACCAATCCATAGGAACGGATAGGGAAATCACCGATGTAGAACAGAAATTGATGCACCAAATACCCCCAATCAGCACGTCCACGCTGAAGCGATAATCAGCGACGGCAAAAAGTTGGCAACTCTGATCTTTTGGCCGAACATAAGATTGATTCCGACACAGAATATCAAGATGTTCCCAATGTAGGAGAGATTGCTGAGGGCAATATCCGTCATCAGCGGCTGTAGAAAGCCGGCGAGCAGCGTTATTGTACCCTGGAAGATTCCTACAGAGACCGCTGAAAAGATACAACCCTTGCCCATGGAAGCTGTCATTACAAGAATTATTATTAAATCCAGCACCGCCTTGGCGTAGAGGATTGTGTAGTTGCCAAGTAGGCGATCTTCAATGGCTCCAATGACTGCCATTGCGCCAATGCAGACTGTCAGTGAAGCAGTGACGAAGCCGTCAACAAATCTTGAATCGCCGTCGTTGCCTGTCTTCGACCTCAACCATACGCCGAAGCGTTCCATATGACCGTCAATATCAATGATCTCGCCAATCAGACCGCCAAGAGTAAGACTGGCAATCATCATCATGATGCCGACAACTTCAAGTGAGTCGTCGGCATTTATTTTGAGCATTTTGCTCAGAGTACAGCTTGCTCCGATAAAGATGACAGCAACGGCACAGCTCATCTGCAGCGTATCCTGCAACTTCTTTGTGAGTAGGCGTCCGCCGATTAAACCAACAACGCCGCCGAAAATGATTCCGACGACGTTGACAACAGTGCCGAAGCCTGCAAAACCTTCAATAATCATTATTAAATCCTATTAATGGTTGTGGTGGTGTTCAATTTCTTTGCCGCGAATGTCCTTGATAGCCTGCGCGATATCCTTAGCGCCGTAGATTGCACTGCCAGCGACGAGAATATTTGCACCTGCTTCACGAACATCAACGGAAGTCTTGGCGTTGATTCCACCGTCCACTTCGATATCACATTCGGTCTCTAACTCTTCGATCATGTGATAAAGCATGTGGATTTTGTAGAGCTGTGACTCAATGAACTTCTGACCAGCAAAGCCTGGATTGACAGTCATAATCAAGACCATTTCAACATCTTCGATAAGTTCCTCAATCGCTGAGAGTGAAGTACCAGGATTGATAGCGACACCAGCCTTGCAGCCGGCAGCGTGAATCTGCTGAACGACACGATGAGCGTGTTTGGTTGTCTCCGCGTGGAATGTGATTATGTCTGCGCCTGCATCAGCGAATGAAGCAATCTGCGTTTCAGGGTGTTCAATCATTAAGTGAACATCAAAGACAGCCTTGGTAGTTGGTCTGAGTGCCTTGACGACAGGCGATCCGATTGTGATATTAGGAACAAAAGTTCCGTCCATAACGTCAATATGAATGTATTCCGCGCCGGCGTCAGTGACTTTTTTGACCTCATCAGCAAGGTGTCCGAAATCGGCAGAGAGTATGGAAGGTGCTATTATAGTTGCCATTCTCGACACCTCAAGCCTTCAATTCGGAAGTACAGTGTGGGCAGCGAGTTGCGTCTTCAGCGACAACTTCCTTGCAATAAGGACATTTGCGTGGATCTGGTTCTGGTTCCGGTTCTGGTGCCTTCGGCATAAGACGATTGACTTGCTTAATGAGTATAAATATTGCAGTTGCGACGATTAAGAAGTCAAGACAAGTATTAAGGAAAACACCATAAGCTATAACGGGACCGCCTGCCTCTTTGGCTGCGGCGATAGAATCATATTCCATACTGCCAAGGTTGATATACAGGTTAGAGAAATCAACCTTACCGAGGAGAAGACCAAGCGGCGGCATGAGAATGTCAGAAGTGAAAGATGAGACGATCTTACCGAAGGCAGCACCGATAATGACACCTGTTGCCATATCAATGACGTTGCCGCGCATTATAAATTTCTTAAATTCTTCAATCAAAAATAAAACCTCCAATAATAATGCATTTTCTTCAGCCCACCCAACCAACCAAATTTATATTCTAATCAATTACATTGTAGTATTTCAGAAGCGATTGAGTGCCTTCGTTGCCCTTGCCTTGAGATTCCATATTGCGAAGCTGACTCAGCACCATGGCAAGGATCGGAAGAGCTGTACCATAGGCTGTGCTTGTCTCATTGCTAATTGCAAGGTCCTTGGCAAGGTGTTTCAGCATAAAGCCTGGGTTAAAGTCACCATCAAGGCCGCGCTTGACAATATTAGTCATTTGAACCGAACCGGCAGAACCAGTAGAGATTGTGTTGTAGACTTTATCAATATCAAGACCGGCAGCCTTGGCGTAGGCAAAAGCTTCACAAGCACCCGCAAGCGCTCCGGCAAGTGCAATTTGATTGCTCATCTTTGCCTTTTGACCTGATCCAGCAGTACCCATGTATGCAATATTTTTACCTATTACATCAAATATAGGCTTGAGTGCATTGAAGGCAGACTCGTCACCGCCAACGAAGATAGTCAATGTTGCGCTTTTGGCACCAGTGTCACCGCCAGTTACAGGTGCATCAACGGCGTGAATGTTCTTGGACTTCGCCGCGTTGTAAATCTTCTCTGCAAGGATTGGCGAAGAGGTAGTCATATCAACAATGTAGGCACCTTCTTTGGTGTTGGCGACTATTCCGTCATCACTGAGATAGACTTGCTCAACGTCCTTCGGATAGCCGACTATGGTAATCACCACGTCTTGACCTTTGGCACACTCACCAGGAGAGCTGCACCATTTGGCACCGCGTTCAATGAGTTTGTCAGCCTTGGACTTTGTACGATTGTAAACGCTGACTTCAAAGCCGGCGTCCATTAAGTGTCCAGCCATAGCAGCGCCCATTATACCTGTACCAACGAAACCAATCTTTTTTAAATTTGACATTCTGTTCACTTCCTTTTACAAGTGCAAAGTATACCACGTTCGATTTGCAATTTCAATACCTTTTTAAGTTAATCTGTTTAGTTATCTCTTAAGCCAGCCAAGCGACTCAAAGCTTTTACGGTACTCGATACGCTCAAAGAAGTCCTTCATGGTGTTCTCCGTTTGGAATATAGGAACACGCTCTAGGGCATAGATATTGCTGCCCTTATCGACACTACCATATTTTATCGTATATGCCGCCTTGTAGCCTACATCTTTGGCGATACCAGCGATGTGAAGGTTGTAAGTGCCGGTCGGGTAGGCGAGGAAGTCAACAGGGTGACCCAAGTTCTTCTCGATGAGGACTTTGGAATTGAGCAGCTCTGCACGAATCTCATCATCAGGCAACTCTTCAAGAGCGCGGTGATTAAGCGTGTGTGATTGAATTGTGAAGCCGTTCTTCTCCATTTCCTTGAGTTGTTCCCAAGTCAAATAGTTGGCTTGAACGCTTGTGAAGCCTGGCACAACAAAGATAGTCGCCCTCATACCGTACTTCTTGAGGACAGGTAAGGCATTGTCGTAGTTGTCAACGTAACCGTCGTCGAAAGTTATCAGCACTGGTCGCTCCGGAAGCACCATTGTGCCCTCTATGCCTTCATAAAGCTCTTCCGGTGTGATGGTGATGTAGCCGTTATCCTTAAGATATGCCATTTGCTCATCAAAGAGTTGTGTCGGAACGCATAGCGGCGTAAAGTTGTTGCCGATTTGGTGATAATTTAGGACGAGAATTTTTGGACCGGTAGCAATCTCGTCAATGGACTTTATCGGAATCTCCATATCAATTTTCGGTGTAGAGTCTACTCTGATTATTATAGCTGCGGCTGCTGCCAACATGATTAGAATCAAAATCGAGAATATCAATCTCTGCATAGAATCACCTCAACATCTTTAAGTGGCGTCAAGAAGGTTTCTGCCGTTGCTTGTCAATCTGGTCCTATGAATCTGCGCCTTGTTTTCGTTGATTTGCAGATCAAAGTTATCGTGTAGAATGTGAACGATCTCACTAGGTTTAATGCTACCAGTTAAGGTTATCCTTATGTCGACATTTAAGATTAACGTTGAATCTTTCAGTTGTACTTCAATCGGCTTTGCTAAGTACTGTTTGACTTCAATGTCACGCGTCTTCTTGGGTGTAATGCGCTTGTAATTGATTGATTCAGTCTCGTTAAAAGCTTCGATTGCCACTTGAGCTTCGGATAATTGCCCATTGTAAGGTACACGAATTTCATAACTCGACAAGTCCGCTGCTGCCATTAACTTCGTCACCTTACCGTGAAGTTTATTGAGTTGAACCACCTCTGCACCTTTTGGCAGTTGTTGATTTAATCTCTCGAAGACCTCAGCAGTTGGCAAGTCTTGTTTGAGTTGAAAGTCCATATACTCAGCGTCGCTGGTTACACCAACGGCTAGAGCGGTTGCAAAGGACATCTTGATGTGAGGATTGAAGCCCTCAGAATAGGCAATCGGCAGTTTGGACCTCAAGAGGGCGCGCGCATACAAGTCAACGTAATCAAGATGACTGAGTACAGCTATCTCTTTGCCTTTGCGAATTTGAGCGCGATACTTGGTCAACTCATTATTAGGCTTGTCAATATTGGTGGTCACTTTCGTTTGATTGGTACTTTCCTCTGTTGAGTCCGCATAGTCAATGACATTTGCCGCCAATCTTTGACAAATACCGCAGCCGGTGCAATGTGTACGTCGACAGTCTTGAGTAAGGTGACCTTCCATGGCCTTGTTCCATTCATCAATCAAGAAGTTCTTCCGAACGCCCGGTGAAGTGTGTTCCCAAGGCAAGGTCTCATTGAAGGCGCGCCCGCGTTCGTTGTAGTATCTCGGATCAACACCACATCTCTCGAAGGCCGCTGTCCAGATATCGAACTTGAATAGATCAGACCAGCCGTCGAACTTCGCGCCGGTCCTCCAAGCGGTGTAGATGACATCAGCAAGGCGCCGATCACCGCGGGCAATCACGCCTTCCAGAATCGACAATTTGGCATTGTGATAGTTGAAGACTATTGCCTTATCGTGAATGTGAGACTTGAGAAGCTGTTGACGACGCTCAAACTCCTCGATAGGAATCTGTGAAAACCACTGGAAAGGCGTGAAAGGCTTGGGAACGAAGCAGGAAACGCTGACAGTGACTTTGACGCCGCGTTTGCCTTTGACTTGAGTGTAGAGATCGACGACCTTTTTGGCAAGATCAGCAATGCCGATGATGTCCTCGTCGGTCTCGGTCGGCAATCCCATCATGAAGTAGAGTTTAACAGCCTTCCAGCCTTTTTTAAAGGCCGCAGCGCAAGCCGTCAGTAAGTTCTCCTCGGTGACGCCTTTGTTAATGACATCACGCAGACGTTGAGTACCCGCTTCAGGTGCAAAGGTCAAGCCGCTCTTTCTGACTTGCTGGAGCTTATGAGCTAACTCAATAGAGAAGCTATCAATCCTCAATGAAGGCAGAGAGAAGCTGACCTTCTCAGCCTTGAAGTCTTCCATGAGATCGTCAACGAGGTGTTGGAGACAAGAATAATCAGCGCTGGAGAGTGAAGTCAATGATATTTCGTCATAGCCGGTGGCATCAACTAATTGTCGCGCCATATGTCGAAGGTTGCCTTCAGAGCGCTCACGTGCAGGACGATAGCAAATGCCAGCTTGACAGAAGCGACAACCGCGAGAACAGCCACGAAAGAGTTCAAGCATTATGCGATTGTGAACGATATCGAGATAGGGAACGATCGGGCGCTCTACAGATGGTACCAAGTCCATATCCTTGACAATGCGCTTGTAGATCACTTCTTTAGCGTTCGGGTGCAGGCGTCTGATTCCAATAAAGTCACCGTCGGAGTAAATTGGATCGTAGAAGCTCGGTACGTAAATTCCTTCGACACTTAACAGGCGCTCCAAGAAGCCACGTCGACCACCTTTGCGCCCTTCGCTCTTCCACTTGACAAAGATATCGACGACCTCATTGAGTACCTCTTCGCCCTCACCGACAACGAAGAAGTCAAAAAAGGCCGCCATAGGCTCAACATTGTAGACGCAAGGGCCACCGCCAACGACGAAAGGTTCGTCATCACCGCGCTCATCAGCTTTGATTGAAATTCCTGCGAGATCGAGCATGTTGAGAACGTTTGTAAAGATCATCTCATATTGCAGAGAGAAGCCCAGGAAATCAAAGTCTTTGACAACGATCTTCGATTCCAGAGCAAAAAGTGGAAGTTTTAATGCCCTCATCTCAGCTTCCATGTCAGTCCAAGGAGCATAGACTCTTTCACAGGCGGTATCGAGACGGTTGTTTAGTATTCCGTAGAGGATAGCCAGACCGAGGTTTGACATGCCGACTTCGTAGACATCTGGCAAGGCGAGGGCAAATCTGCAGTCGACCTTAGAATGATCCTTAACAATGGCATTGAACTCTCCGCCTGTGTATCTGGCGGGTTTAAGGACTCTTTGCAGCAAATCATCTGGAATAAATACTCTCAAACTCAACTCTCCTAAATTAATCGGTGAAAATCTCATCAAAGAAAGAATACACTAACATGCAAAATATTAAAATCAATAAGAATAAGTCACCCAAGATATCTCCTCACTTTAGAATAGATAATGATGTTGTATTGTACAATATTTGAGGACTGATTGCAATATAAATATGGAAAAAGCTGGCTTAGTAGATCTCATATTTAAGATGGAGAGATTCTTGAGCCAGTTTTGTAAGGTTTAGGTTATAGTTTTGTAATTTGAGATGTATATACTTTCTCTCTGACGTTGAGTTTTAGATGTATGTACTTTTGACTGATGTTGAGGTTGAGATTGATCAACTTTCTGTTTGGTCAGAAGACGCGTCGCGCAATAGCAGGCGCTCCGCTGTTGCACAAGACCCCCTTACTCTTCAGGAAGAGTAAGCAGAAGCTAGGCGCGGCCGGCTTCACTGCCTTCAAATTGCCCGCGCAAGCAGCGGTGAGCCACCACCCGCGCCCAAGGACGGGCGCGCTTGCACCACGCAGCGCTGGTCGCCGGACGCGACCAAAGCGAAGTGGAACCTCTCTGCTACTCTCTCAGTTATGAGAGAGTAGATACAACTCAACTTTATTTAGACCCCCCTTATTTAGAACTACTAAACACGCTCAAAACGCGCCACCGCCTGCACCACACTGTTGACGCCAAGCCCTCAGTATGCTACCATATATGCATGTTCCGGCGCTGCCAAGCGCCAATACCGAACCGAAAGGAGATGAAATGCATGGCAACCGTCAAGACAACAGGCGTCAAACTGACCTACGACAAGGACGGCACGACCTTTAACAAGACCCTTAGCGGCTTTAAAGCTGACATCATCAGCGACACGGCCAAAGCTAAGACCTTTGCTACTGGTTTCAGCCGCATTGTCGACGGCACTCTGACTGACGCCAACTTCATCGAGACGACTCCGATTGCCATCGACTAACCGTGGATACTGCTTACAGAGTTTACCTTGACAACGGTGACAAGACGAAGACAATCAGCGTCAGTCACCCAAAGCTGGAAGGTGTAAACGGCGGCGACTACCAAGCCGCCGGCAACGCACTTGAAGGCGCCTACGGTCTGGACTACGACCACACAGGTCTGGTCAGTGAAACGACCGTTCATGCCGCAGGTTGACCCTTCAGCTAGGGTTCACCGCGGACCCAGTTACGCTTATCGTGGTTGCCATAGTTGCACTTTGCGTACTATGCAGGCCATGAAGCTGATCCGCTAGCCGAAAGGCTATCAAAATCACGCTGCTGTCAGTCGGAGCACCGTACCTTCGGCGCTAATCGTCACCTCGACATCGCCGTTGTCGGAGCGCGACTACACCGGTGCATACCGGAATAAATTATCTCCAGTTAGTTCAGCTGCGGCTTCGCCGCTGCTCCTACTGTCGGTAGCAGCCAAAGGAGTAATGATATTGTGTACATTAATCTCAAATTGCAAATCGCGGATGACGAAGACGCCATATCCAGCGCAGAATACCACGCCAAGCAAATACTCAAACTGTCAAAATCCAACTGCGGAGGATACTTGCACTTCCTTTACCGTCCTACGCAAAACGCCCAAAGTCCTCGTCAGTTCGACGACCGTTCGCGGCGGATTTCGGACGACCACCAACAAGTTAGCCGCCTGTTTGAGTAGATGTTGCTTCGAGCAAGGTTTGAGCTCTACATTCGCAACCGACAATGTGTTGCACCTGCCGTGTCATATACACCTGTTCACCAAACTGACACGCTTCTGCCGTCGGGGCGAACCGTTCAGATTGACCACGCTGGGCAATCTCGGACTAGTGTTAGCAGAAACTGTCGCACTTTCGTTGCAGACGCCCTGCGAGATTAAAACATCGGCTAAACAGATTCTCTACGAGAACTGCAAACTTGGCGTCATACCGCTGGAAATCTACTTTCCAAACAACGAAGTCGAACGTGTCCTTTACGAAGAAGTTTATTGCCAGCGCATTGCCCAGGCAGTCGCACTCTTTGCAAAGGCCCAATTTAACCAATGACCCCGAAAGAAATAGCCAAACGGCTATTCGTCGAATCCGTGGCGTACTACATCAGGTGTATGTCCCGCAACCTCACATTGACAAAAGAAAATTTACATGTATTGTTGATAGGTATTAATGGTATTGTATCTGTTGGTGAACCCCAGATAGCCAGAGCACTGGCTAACCTAGTATTTAATTTTCTAACAGTAGATGAAGTCATTGAAATATTTGAGCGCGCTAAACGCGCGCAAAAAGACAATGACTGTACAATACCTTGGGAGTGATACCAATGACCCGTATACGTTCATTACTTAAAGCGGCAGCTTACCAGCTGCCCTTACGGGTCGCCCGTAAGTTACGTCACGTAATATCTTTATACCTTAAAAGGAGATAATACCGTGGGTACATTTACAACTACATATGATTCGATACGAATCGAAACCTACTTCACCACGTTGCGCGAACTCGATCATCTCGCTCAAGCCGACCTACACCGAAACAGCCGCTTGCTGCTCAACATAGAGTGCGCGAACGATGATGTTGATCGAATTTACTGCCAAACCCGTCGAAAACTCCACCACCTCGCGGACTTTCGATTGAGTCTGCGATATGAGTGTCGGAATGTGGCTGCCATAATTCAGAATGACCTCACAAGATATCGACAGTCCTTGGTCCTCATCACCTTTGAGAATATGTTTCACACTCACATTCTTAATATTCTTGACAGCTTCCTTCGCCTTAAGGGTCTTCTCAACAATAGAACGAATCACGCGATCATCAATGATGAGTTTGCCATAGTAGCTGAAGATAGGGCGAACAATCGACTTCTCACCAAGCTTGCGACGCCTTACTCTTGAGTGTTTGAATAGCGATTGAAGCGGATCAATCAAATAGCCCGAAAAGTGCGGCTTAAGCTCAATCGTCGGTACAGGTATGATGTGCTTGCCTTCCTTAAGACGGTGAAATTGCGCTTCAGCCATCTCATTCTTACTTGCAATGTCCTCAATGCGAATGATGAGCTGAATCGACGGTAGATTAAGCGTCTTGGCGATCTTGTGAACCATATTTTCAGAGGTTCCGATAATTAAAATCCTATGCGGATTGGTCTCAGCAATAGCCTTGCTTACCTCTTCAGCATGACCTGGCAAAACAAAGATAGCGCGCCTAACCGCCATAATCTTGCTCTTCTCAGTCTTGGCTGATTCTCCGGCAATAATCTTTCCGTTTTCAATGAGAATGCCATCGTCAATAATAGCATCAGCCTTGTGATCTTTGGCTACCTGCAAAGCTCTGTGACTCTTGCCGGTGCCGCTCGGTCCCACTAATGCGATAACATCCACACTCTTCACTCCTAACTACTAATATTATTCTGCACCATAAAGAAGATAGTACAGTCGATCTACAATTTTTTCTGCATCAAAAGATTCACGCGCATAATTAAAGGCCCTCACCCCCCCCCTAGGATCAAATCATTATTGTTACAAACGTGTTTAAGGGTATTTGTAAGTGCAAGTTTATCTCCAATAGGAAAGGTGGAGCCACAACGTCCTTCATCTGTACAATCATCAGCTGCATCAATGTCTGATACTATAATGTAGCAACCTGAATGGAGTGCCTCACCGATGACGTTTGGCGCACCACCTTCAAAGTTTGATGTCAATATAAATATCTTTGCTTTTTTAAATTCCTCTGCCAATGCTAA
Organism: Selenomonadaceae bacterium; assembly: GCA_017475745.1. Lineage (GTDB taxonomy): Bacteria > Bacillota > Negativicutes > Selenomonadales > Selenomonadaceae > Quinella. The sequence goes on along the minus strand of JAFVEZ010000029.1, from coordinate 3,323 downwards.
TTTATCCTCAATTAATCCGGTAAATTCAATGCGATCCTTTAAATGTGAGAATCGAGTGAAAAAATCATTTAAAAACTTTTTAAAGTTTAATTGTTCCTCTTCACTTCCTGAAAATTCACCAATCAATTTAAGTCGCCAATTAGGAATATCATAACTACAAGCAGCAAAGGTTTCCAATAACAATTCATGATTTTTTTGAGGGACACCTATACGAGCTACTGTTAAAATGATATTTTCCTTTTGAGCAAACAAATCATCAAAACTGACATTAGCGGCATTATACCATCCATTGCGGATTAACTCTACAGAGAAGGGCCATTTCATATTGAGATAACGCTGTGTTTTACGACAACTCGCAGCAATGACATCGCATTGACTCAAAAAATCTCTCCATTCAGGCAGGTCGTAAGTATACGATATAGCTTCTGCCCAAGGCATATTCATATCTGTCGCTAAATATACTTTACCATCAGGACGATATTCCTTATAGTAATGAACCATTGGGATATATTGATTATAGGCACCATATAATATAAGTAAATCAATATCTTCAGAATGCTCGCAGATATATTTAATACGAGTTTCCAAAGTATCGTCTGGTAAAAGTTCAAATTCTAATCCTTTTACATAAGTTTCCAAATATGGAAAATCCGGCATTTTATCGGCATATATAGGCATCACTGCTCGAAATCCATGATTTTTATGTAACATATAAGGAATTATACCGCAATCTTTTAAAAGTTGTTGATTATTCCAGCTGCCGCCATCTGAACGAACAACATATGCTCCACGACGCCCATCTTTCAAATATATCGCTTCCTTCATATATTAAGAACAAAATCATCTTTATATGTCATCTCGTAAAGAACTTTCCTAAAATTATCTAAAATCTTTTCAAAAAATATTTTTCTCATATTATCATTATCTTGCAATCTATAATCAATTAATGCTTCCTTCAATTCATTAAAATACGGTTTAATATAAGAAGAATTGAGTTCCTCATAAATATTAACTATTATTTTTTCACTTTCAACGATTGAAGATATTGTATCATCTAAAAGAAAATTTCTCTTATCATTTGATAAAAATTCTAATTTATTAATAATCTTAGATAAATTCTTTATACTTTCAACAACTTGTTGTTTTTGAAGCTTCAATTTTCCTAGATCAGTTTGTTTAAATATAACATCTTTCAATTCTGAATGAATTGGCAAAGATACAAAGGCTACTCTATCATTAATTAAAGATATTTGTGATTTATCAATAAGAAATTTTGGAATAGAATGCAAATCTGCCATAAACATTAAACTGCCGCCGTCTTTTAAAGATAGGAAAACCTCAGCCGAAACGGAAGATAGTGAAATTGCATCTGGAACATCAATAAATACCATTGAAAATTTTGAATTAGGGAGTAGATCAGTTCCTAATTCATCTGAAATAAAAGAAACGTTAGATATATCTAATGAAATTTTATCATTTGTTAAACAATAGAGGTGATTTTTATTTCCAAATAAATCAAATACATTGGCAACGCAACCACTAAAAGACGACCAGCCACCAATTTGTAGAAATTGGAAATTTAACGGTTTCTGGAATAATTTATCTAAGATAGACAAAAGAGCCAAACTACGTACAAAAGATACCAAAGTGCCGTCATTTAGAATATGTAAATAACTAAAAATAATATCTTTTAATAATAAGATATCATTTCCTAATTGTATTGGTCGCTTAACTGAAATTTTGCTTCTATTGTTAAAAATGTCAACTGCATCTAACAAGACATGTTCTTTATCATTGCAATCAGTAAATATAAATCTCCCATTTTCTTGTCCTATTGAAATCAGAACGATCACCTCACAACATCATACTACATAGATTGATAAAACTTTTCGGCAAATCTGTCCTCTATGGTGAACTCACCCAGCTCTTTGACATAGCGCGAAGCTGTACCATGAAAGTCAGAACCACCTGTTATCATTAAGTTGTGTGCTTCTGCCATCTTGGTGTAACGCTCAGTATCTTCGGCATCATGCAGCGGATAAAAGACTTCAAGTGCTTCAATACCAGCATTGGCACAAATCTCCTCAACAAGGTCATCATCGCCAACAAGTTTCGGGTGAGCAAGGACAGCCGTTCCACCCGACTTATGTATCAGATTGACAACCTCATCAAGTTCAAGCAAATAACGCGGCACATAAGCAGGGCTGCCCTTACGAAGCATCTTATCGAAAGCTTCTCTGACACTTGCAAAACAACCCGCCTTTACCAGCGCTCGCGCAATATGTGACCGACCGATAGATTTACTCGTCCCTGCAACTTTAAGAACATCGGCTTCTCGAATCTGAAAGCCATTGTCCTGCAGCTTTTTCATAATATCATTAAATCTAACCCAGCGCGCTTCTATCACATCATTGAGCTTATCCTGCAACGTACCATTATAAATATCAATGTTATATCCAACCAAATGTATGTCGTGATCTGGATTGTTGACGCTAAATTCAATGCCAGGTATGATGTGTATACCCTTATTAGGATAAAGTCCACTCTCATAGAGATGAGTAATGCCATCAACTGTATCGTGATCTGTAATTCCTAAATAGTTTAATTTAAGCTTCTTGGCAGCAGCCAGAAGTTCTTCAGGTGAAAAGCTGCCATCAGAAAAATTAGTATGAGTATGTAAATCACTAGCCATTTAAATTCTCCTCATTCAGCAGATAGCTTTAGCAGAGAGCGTCTTCTATTAATTTATTGTGTTAGTTCATTATAAATTGAACGTGATATAAGAAAGCTAATTAAGAGAGTAGATTCTGTTCAAAATACAAATTTAAATACTAACTAGCACAACGGATTAAATTACATGATTAATTTCTACTATCACTATCTGCTATGAGCTCAACGAGGTTCAACAATGAGTTTGATAGCTGTGCGCTCACTGCCATCAATCTCAATATCGGTGAAAGCAGGAATGCAGATAAGATCTACGCCGTGCGGTGCAACGAAGCCGCGAGCGATAGCAACCGCCTTGACCGCCTGGTTCAGCGCACCTGCACCGATCGCCTGCATTTCAGCACTGCCACTTTCACGAATTACTCCGGCAAGCGCTCCGGCGACGGAATTTGGATTGGATTTAGCTGATACCTTTAAAATTTCCATGATCCGTTCCTCCTCTCTTGTTACGTTGAAACGATTGCTAGTTCTCGTGTTGCTGCGGCTTCTTCTACGTCTATATTTTGATTGGAATAATCTCTTGCCTCTTTTATGTCACTGCTGAAAAAAGCAAGAAAACATACCATATTAAATATACTTCTATTTTAATGTTAATT
>JAFVEZ010000003.1 GCA_017475745.1 Selenomonadaceae bacterium | reverse complement strand
TCTCCATCTTCAATCTCACCGCTGAAAACATTGACAATCTTACAATTTTTTATCACAAGGTCGGCTTTCTTACGTCCTGCCGCAGTGTCAATCAAATTTCTCAATTCGTCTTTAGTCATATTGGCCGCTCCTCTAAACTATTCTATATTTATGACGCCGTAGTGAATGGGGCTGTATCTTCCACCACAGATTTTATCAAAACCAAGCCGCTCAAACTCTAAACTTTTGGCATTTTCTTTGAGTACGATTTTGTACTTTGCGACACGCTTCGCCTCTTCGATTGCCTCAATGCTCAACGCTCTGTGATCAGCAACTTCTCTGATTGGATTTAAACTGCTGCTGCGCTCTAACGAATGGCGAAACATTGGATCAAAGTAAATCACATCAAAAGATTTATCCTCAGCGCCTCTCAAGAAATCAATATAATCTGCATTGATAACTTTAATTCTGCGCATGGCATTAATTACATGGGTATTGTCATCAGTGAAATTTTGGAATCCATGTTTGACGACTGCCGCAAGATAAGGGTTGACCTCAATCGCTGTAACACTGCCTTCTTCGCCGACAATGAAGCTCTCAACGATTGCGTCAGCGCCCAGCCCAAGCGTACAATCCAAGACTTTCATGCCGCGTTGCAAATTCATAGCCTCAATCATTCTATCGCCCTCGCCATTAAGGATATTTTTAATGCGCAGATGTGCCAAACTAGGGTGAAAGAATATTTCATCATTTGCGGTAACTAACCTCAGCGAATTTTTCTTTGCAACTAAGACATATTGAACTTCGTGCAATTCTGCGAGTTTAGGAATTGATATATTTTGTCGCTCAACGAATGGGATATTCAACTTTGATGAAAATTCTCTGGCCAATGCCGTTGATTTACTTTGATTCTTGCGCCCTGTGGTGATTATTGCATTACTCATTTAATTCGTAGATTTAAATCTTTCGCTATTTTTGAGCAGAGCATCTTTGAGGCGGCCTTCGATTGCGACAAGTTCCTTCTCAGCGTCAGCACGCTTACGACGCCCTTCTTCTTGAATGCGAACGGTCTCTTCAATCGTTGAGATCAAATCTTCATTGACCTTCTTGACAGTATCAATATCGACAATGCCGCGCTCATTCTCCTTCGCGGTCTCAATCGTATTCTGCTTCAACATCTCGGCATTCCGCTTGAGCAGGTCATTTGTTGCGTCACTGACTGCTCGTTGCAGCTTAATTGTATCTTGTTGATTTGATAGTCCTAGCGCAATAACCATCTGATTTTTCCAGAGCGGTATTGTATGGTAAATTGCTGATTGCACGCGATCTATCAAAACTCTGTCGTTGTTCTGTATCAGTCGAATTTGTGGCGCAGTTTGTATTGCTAAGGTTTTGCTGATTTTGAGATCGTGGATTTTTTTCTCGAATCTATCCACACTCTGTTCAAAATCGCTGACGACTTGCACTGCCATTGGATCATTAGCTGCGGCGGCTTGTGCTTTCAACTTAGGCATTGTGACATCGCGCATTTCTTGCAATTTCTCTTCGCCTGCGCGAATGTAGAGTTGCAATTCCTTAAAATAACCAAGATTTTTCTGATAGAGTGTATCGAACATTACGATATCTTCCATCAACTTGACTTTTGAGCGCTCAAGTCCTTGCTCAATGACCTCAACCTGCGTAGACAATTTATCGTAGCCAGATTTAATGTCCTGTGCCTTATTGACGAGACTGCCAAAAAGTGGAATACTCTGCAGAAAACTCTTCTTCTCACTCGGATTGAAGCCACGAACTTTGCTGACCAAATCACTCAGAAGCTCGCCGACTTGCCCGCTGTCCTTGGTGCGAACTTTAGACAATATGCTATCGGAGAATTGGGCAATCTCTTTTTGAGCTTCGACACCAAATTTGAGCGGTGTGCTGGTATCCATTAGATCAATGTTATTCTTGATTGATTGTACTTTGCGTTGCTCTTCCGGTGATAGAGTTTCAACTTGTTGAGTTACGGTTGCAATCTCCTTCTCAGGAACTACTACCGCAGTTGTTGGAGATTCTTGTGATTGCGATTGCGCCTTGCTTTTCATTAAATCATCTAAATTTATTTCCGCCATTAAATTTTCCCCCATTGTTCAAAGTTTATTTATCGTGCTCGTCATCGACATATTGTAAGTAGAAGTCATCAATCGACATGAATAGGTATCTAATGCCTTCACAGAAGCCTATAAATGACATCAGCGGCAACATGACGAAGGTAATTGACAAGATTATTCTGAAGAAGCCTGAGAGGTTTTTGCCTTGATAAAATTTATGTGCGCCGAGTGCTCCGAAAAAGATTGCCAATGCGGACTGAATGAGTTTTCGCTGAATTACCATTGCGCGCTTGCCTTCGGGTATGATTGTTAGATTGTTTAAATCTGCTACGGGACGACCATATTTGGGTTTATGTTTCCTGCCGAGTTGCTTACTATGAGGATTGTAATTTATATTGCCGTCTTCGTCGAGTTCACCGAGGTCAATGGTTATTGCTGGACGTTTGATTCCTTCTGCGTCTAATTGCTGCTCCATGACTTTGAGTTCGGCCTCAACCGACAACATTTGCTCATTGAGTACGCGCTCAAATTGCTCATTGTAGGCTTCGTCAAGTGACGCAAGGGTAGACTTCATTCGTTCTTTCAAGTCGCGGACTTTATCGGTGGAAAGCTCTGTTTCTTCTAGTTCTTGATATTGTTGAACGATTTTGACTGCACGGTCTTGATAGTAGTCGATGAATTTGAAAGCAGAAGGTATTCGCTCAGGGTGTTTTTCTAAATGCAGGATCAAATTTTTTGCTGTTCGTTGCATGCGTTGAAGGTGGCTGTTTATTTCTTTGTCACCGAGCTTGCCCTGCCTTGATTGCAAGTATTTGTAGTCAGTGACGGCTTTGTCAAAGTTTTCGCTCAGTAAGGCAGCTTTTTCTTCGTCAATGTCCTTGAGTGAGAGTTTGGGTGTGTTATCATTGTCGCGCCATGTGTATATTGAATGCGCGCCGAGAGCAAGGCCGGCTATCAATACGGTCATTCCAAGTCGTGGGAGGTCATCTGCTGCCCCCATGCCACCGAATATTATCATCATCAACGAGAATATCAATTTAAAGTATTTCACTCTAAAACCACCTCCGAGATTATGCCTCTAATGAATTGATTTTACCACAAAATTACAATTACTGCACTATTTTTGGTAAAAATTTCACAGAGATGTTTTAAATCTTGACAAGATGTGTTATTATGTTTGCTATATTGAGAACTTGTATTTGTAAATGTACTCTTGCTTCTTTAGTTTTTTCGGGGGTGTGCTACTTTCTTATAACTAAGAAAGTAGCAAAGAAGTTCCACTTCGCTGTGGTCACATCACGTGACCAGCGCTGCGTGGGGCAGAGCGCTCGCGTCCTGCTCGCGCTATAGATTGATTGGCTTAGGGATTATCATTATTGATTTTAGGAGAGAGTAGATGGATTTTTTCAAGAGGATATCTCGGAGGATACATTATTCGCAGATTTCTACTAAGATTACGATAACTTATGCTTTGTGCTTTATTGCTCTGCTCGTTTTGACTAATGTGCTTGCGTGGCTTGGCTTTTATTATGCGCTTTATTCTCAGGCCGAGAAGACTTTGCTATTTAGTATGGAGAATACTGCCAAGCTCCTTGAGAAGATTGAGCAGGATTCTAATTTAGATGTCAATTCTATTCGCGATCCGCTTGTTTCTGGCGTTGTATTGAGGGTTGTCAATGCCAATGGTGAGGTTTTTATTGATACTGATCCGCATTATATAACTATTGATCAATTTGACAAGCGCATTATTAGTGATCCGCCGTTTTGGACCAATTCTGATATGGAGGTGGCGAGGTTTACTAATGCTCTCATTTATCGCGCTAAGATGAATTTTACTCATGATGACGAGACTGTCACGCTGCAATTTTTTAGGACTATAACTTCGCAGGTGGATTTTTTTGAGCAACTCAAGAATGTGCTCATTGTCATTGACTTCATAGGGCTTATTCTTGCTGTCAGTACGGGCTATTTCATCAGTCGTAAGATTCTTAGGCCGATTAGCACTATGACCAAGACTGCGCAGGAAATTGCCATTGAGAGCATGACCGGCAGGATTCCTGTCAATCCTGTTGATGACGAGCTTAACGATCTTGCCAAGACTTTCAACAACATGCTTGATCGCCTTCAAGTGGGGATTACTCAGCAACAGAGGTTTGTTTCTGACGCTTCACATGAACTCCGGACGCCGGCGACGGTTATTCGCGGTTATTCAGATGTGCTTATGCGTTGGGGCGCCAAGGATCCGGATATTCTTCAAGAGAGTATTGAGGCGATTCATTCGGAGGCGGAGAATATGCAGCAACTCATTGAGCAGCTTTTGTTTCTTGCGCGCTCAGACCAAAAACGCCAGCCACTCAATATGGAGCGACTGGAGCTTTCAGAGATTGTCGAAGATGTTTTTCACAAGACGAGGCAGGTTGTGCATTCTCACGAGATCAAGCTGATTCACAACGACGCTGCCATTATTCTTGCTGACAAGATCACCATTCGGCAGATGTTGAGAATTTTCCTTGACAACGCCATTAAGTACACACCTTCGGGCGGTACAATCACGATTGATTCGGTCAGGGACAATGGGCGAATTAAACTAAGCGTACAGGATACGGGTATTGGAATCGCGCCGGAGAACCAGCAGAAGGTTTTTGAGAGGTTTTATCGCGTTAATGCCTCGCACAGCAAGCAGGAAGTTAGCGGCACAGGGCTTGGACTCTCAATCGCCAAGTGGATTGCGGCTCAACACAACATCAACATTGAGCTTGAGAGCGAACTTAACAAGGGTACTACGATAAGCGCTATAATTCCTACGCAAAGTTGAAGGCACCAAGTTCATGAATTTTGCCATTGACCTCAACGGGACTATCGCTCGAGATAATCAGCTCCGGAGCGACATCATCTTTGGGGAACACGAAGAAGCTTGCTACTTGCTCACCGGATTGGAAGAAAACCTCGATTGCTGTGCGATCTACAAACATTTGCACCTTGAAAGTAGCGTCGGCGTAGACTTTGAATTTGCGCTTGCCTTTGCCGCCTAATTTCATGTTGCTACGGTCAATCGTCACGGCTTGGGTCGCTTTGTCAAAGGTGATATCGACCTGTTCTTCGCCGTATTTTAGGGTCAGACTAATTTGCTTGGCGTCGTTGAGTTTAAATTCCAACTCGCTTTCGCTGCAAGGCTTGAGTTGCTTGCGGATATCCGTTGCTGCGCTCTCTTTGATGTCAACTGAATTTTTACGAAGCGCTTTCAACTCTTCGGCAGGTTGTGAGAAAATTTTGCCTTGTTTGAGAGTCAAGACACGCGGCATTGTCAATGAGAATTTCCAGCCTTCGTCGCCTGTTGGGTACTCATCGTCTTTGTCGGGCATGCCCATCCACCCAAGGAGAATATTTTTACCGGCGTTGCTGAATACTTGCGGGGCGTAGAAGTCAAAGCCCTTGTCGAGTTCCTCAAACTTGCCGTGGATCATCTCCATTGAATCAAGGCTCAATCTGCCGGCGATGTAGCCAGCTTGGAAGATATTTTGGTATTGGTACTCCTCTTCTTCGAGGCCTTGCGGACTGAAGATCAGCGCCCAATAATCATCATCAAATTTGACAAGTCCTGGACATTCCCACATGTAACCGAAGTTTTTGTAGTCGGTTTTGAGTTCTCCGAGGTTTTCCCACTGCTCACCCTCGCCGGCTTCGCGATAGACCAGCACAGTGCCGGTTTCATTTTTGCGCTGAACGCCAATTACAAAGTGACGAACGCCATGATAAGTAAAGAGGTTGGGATCACGGAAGTGCGCGGTGTAGCCTTCGGGGTTATCAGGCACTGCAATTTCATCTTTCTCGACGTGGCCGTCATTGACGAGAGTGCCGAAGCGTTGGGCAGAAGTTCTGATGTTGTTCGCGTCTTTTGAGTTACAGGTGTAGACCACTCGAACGGTACCATTCTCGACAAGCCCGCAACCGCTATAGCAACCGTCTTTGTCATGAACATCTGTTGGCCAGAGCGACAGTTCCGGCGTTGTGTAATTGATAAAATCCTTGGTCGTTGTGTGTGCCCAGCATTTATTCTTATGCACAACCCCAAGTGGGTTCCACTGGAAGAAGATATGATAAGTATCACCGAGTTTTGTCAAGCCGTTTGGATCGTTAATCAAGCCAAAAGGCATTTCAAGATGAAATTGATTGTGCCAATGATGTTTAAATGGCAGCCCTTCTTTAACTTTAAGATCAATGGCTTTCTTGTCAAAATGTTCCATGCTCTCACTCCCACTCATAGAATTTGAAAAACATTTCTAATAAAATTAAGTTTATCATTGTTCTAATTTTCTGTCAAGTTTTGTATGCACTAAAAAACCTCACTCTACACCACTTAGAATGAGGTTCTTTCTATAGGGGGGGTTTATCTATGTCAAGGGTTTTTACACCCGTTATTTTATTTGTCATTTTCGCCAACTATTATCTTTGCAATTTCATGGAATGCTTCTTGATTCTTCGCGCCGTGAATGCTAAGTACAAGGCTTTTCTCAGGCATGATTCCAAGGTTCATGAGGCTGATGATACTGTTGCTGCTGCCTGTCTTCTTGCCGCTCACGATTCTGACGAGAGTGTTGGTGTCCTTTGCTATATTCATGATTGCTGCGCTCTCGCGGGCGCCGATCACATTCTTGGCAACGAGTATGAAACTCACTGCAGAGCCGTATTTTCTGAGGTCTTCGTTCTCGACATTGTAATTTTTATTCTTTATCAATTTGAATGCTTTTTTCATTGTTATCACTCCTAATGAGTTGTATCTGTAGGTTAGTCATGTTATGTTGTCTTGTCTTGTTGTTTGCCCACTTCCCTGTCGACACGCAAATACTATCACATTCTATTCAGATTTGCAATAGGCATTTGTTATTGTTTTCGCGATAATTCATTCGCGTTTGTTATTGTTTTCGTTGACATTTGCCGCGTTTGTAGTTATAATTATTTTGTACAATAATGTTTTCTTGGAGTGATAATTTTGAAACGTAGTAATGTTTGTGGCGAACTTCGCAAGAGTGATGTTGACAAGGAGGTGGTGCTTTGTGGTTGGGTGAGCCGTCGTCGCGATCATGGCGGACTCATATTTGTGGATTTACGCGATCGCAGCGGTATTGTTCAGATTGTTTTTGATGAGGCTGCTATTGGTGCAACGGCATTTGATGTTGCTGAAACTTTACGCAATGAATTTGTTATTCAAGTGACTGGAACTGTTCGTGCACGTTCTGAAGATACTATCAATCCTAAAATGGACACTGGCGAGATTGAGATTGTCGTATCTGAACTTGAAATTCTCAACAGGTCCAAGACGCCGCCTTTCTACATTCAGGACGGCATTGATGTTGATGAGAATGTCCGCCTTAAATACCGCTATCTTGACCTGCGTCGGCCGGAAATGCAGCAGAACTTGATGTTGCGCCACAAGGTCACTATGATTATGCGCAACTATCTTGACAAGCATGGTTTTTTGGAGATTGAGACCCCTATGCTTTGCCGCTCTACTCCGGAGGGTGCCCGTGACTTCCTCGTGCCTAGTCGCCTCAATGCTGGTCAATTCTACGCTCTGCCGCAGTCTCCTCAGATTTTCAAGCAGCTTCTCATGGTCTCTGGGCTTGAGCGCTATTTCCAGATTGTTCGTTGTTTCCGCGATGAGGACCTTCGTGCGGACCGTCAACCAGAATTTACTCAGCTTGATATCGAGACTTCTTTCCTTGACCAGAACGACATTCTCACGATCATGGAGGGCCTCGTCAAGGAGATTTTTGAGTCAACGCTCAACGCCAAGATTGAGACCCCATTTAAGCGTATGCCGTGGCAAGAGGCCATGGACCGCTTCGGCAGCGACAAGCCCGACCTCAGATTCGGCATGGAACTCATGGATATCTCCAAATTCGTCGGCGGCTCTGACTTCAAGGTCTTCAACTCCGTGCTTGAGAGCGGCGGTCAGATCAAGGTCATCAAGGTTGACGGCTACGCTGATATTCCGCGCCGCGAGCTTGACGGCCTCGTTCAATTCGTTCAGACCTACGGCGCCAAGGGTCTTGCTTGGATTCAATACTCTAAGGACGGTATCAAGTCGCCTTTCAAGAAGTTCTACTCCGACGAGACTTTTGAGCAGATTAGAGTCGCTACTGGCGCTGAAATTGGTGATCTTCTCCTCGTCGTTGGCGATAAACCTTCCGTCGTTGCCCAAGCCCTCGGCGAACTCCGCTTGGAAATGGCCCGTCGTCGCGGTCTGATTGATCCTGACAAACTTTGCTTCCTGTGGGTTGTTGACTTCCCAATGTTTGAATACTCCGACGAGGACAAGCGCTTTAAAGCTATGCACCACCCATTCACCATGCCTCGCAAGGAAGATTGGAATTTACTTGATAAGCCCGACGAACTCGGCAAGATTCGCGCTGACGCCTACGATATCGTTCTCAACGGCGTTGAAGTCGGCGGCGGTTCCCTCAGAATTTACCAGAGCGATCTTCAACAAAAGGTCTTCAAGGCTATCGGTCTCACTGACGACGAGGCCCGCGCTAAATTCGGATTCCTCCTCGACGCCTTTGAATATGGCCCTCCACCTCATGGCGGCATTGCCTTCGGTCTCGATCGCTTGATTATGCTTATGGCAAAGCGTAAATCCATTCGTGATGTAATTGCCTTCCCGAAGACTCAATCTGCAATCGATCCAATGAGTCATGCACCAAGTGAAGTAGATGACAAGCAGCTTCGTGAACTTCACATCAAAACTACCGTCAAGAAAGCTCAACAATAATTTAAATTTCACAAAATTTTATTTAATTATCGTTAAGTAAAACCTTAAAATCAACGATATAATTATTGAAGAATAGGAGTGTTTAAATCTTAATAAAGGAGTGATTCTTATGGCTGTTACATATGATATTAACCTCAATGCTCTTAATAGTTCAGATTTTACAAACATTGACGCCTCTAATCCGGCTGATACTGTAGTCTCTGGTGGAGCCACCAATGATTCAATTCTCTCTATTGGAGCAGGTATAATAATAAATGCTGGCGGCGGTAATGATGTCATCAATCATGAGAGTGGCTCTCTCTCTCGCCTTAATGGCCAAAACGGTGATGATACCATCATAAGTTCCGCTGTTCGCCTCACTATCAACGGTGACGTTGGCAACGACTTAATTATTGCTACCGGCGCCGAGGTCTATATAAACGGCGGCGATGACAATGATACCATTTATACCGGAGAAAATAACACCGTTGAACCTGGCAGCGGCAAGGATTTAATTTTTTACCACTCTTCTGGTAAGGGGCTATTAGTTGAGAATTATTCAAGATATGGTAATGATATTCTTAAAGTCGTAGGCGCTTCAGAGATTTCCTCTATTGAAGCTAATGGTTCTGATCTCCTAGTTCATGTTGGTAGCAATCAAGTGACGCTCTCTGGTGCCGTTGGTAGAACAGTGCACCTCTCTCTAAACTCTGGCGATTCAATTAACTCTTCTGACACTGAAGATATAACTACTTCTGATGGAAATGATACTATTGTTTCCTCTGGCGCTAACTCTAAGATTGACGCAGGAAATGGTTCAAATTACCTAACTATATCTGGCAAATCGTCTTCGGTCTCTAGTGGAGAAGGTGTCGATCATATTAATGTATCTGCGGCTGATGTCACAGTTTCTCCTGGTGCTGGTAATGACTTTGTGACACTCGGCTCCGCTAACAACCTATATCAATACACCTCTGGCGATGATATCATCAACAACTACCAAAACTCTGACACTATATCTGTTAATGATAATAATTTTAATTTACTTGATAATCTCACAAGCAACAACTTTGATAGTCGAATATCAGTAAGTGAAGAAGACGTTACTTTCAGCTTTGGTAATAGTGATGAAATTGTCTTCAAGGGCGCTAAGGGTAAGACCATAAACTTTGCAAAGGATTCCGGCGGTTCCTATATGACAGGCTTTGTTGTTGAAGGAAGCCAAAACTCTGATATCACGAAAATCTCTTATATTTCTGCTGCCGGTAATTTTTCTGGCAGCTCTGAAAATAATTACTTTATTATCAACGCTGATAAGGTTAATCTTTCTCCTGGCGGAGGTAATGATACTATCCAGATTAACCACACCGCCGATGATATTGGCTCCACAATCAACTACTCAGAAGGTGAAGATCAAGTCCTTGGCTTCAAGAGCATTGATCGTATCAAATTAAGTGATCGTTCTAGTGTCGCTCCTACACTTGGTGCTTCGTTGTCCGGCTCCAATTTGTATGTTATTGATGGTGCTGATCTAAATTCTGTTCAACTTGCTGATGTCAAAGACGAGACTGTCAATGTTTTACGCGGTTCAGATACCGTCTTAAAGGCTCATAATTCTGTCGTTTCACTCACTGGATCAACTGGTATTTCTGATGTATTTTACTACACTAAGGGCGCGGGTAATCAAGTTATCACCAATTATGATGACTTAGCTGCAAGTAATTCTGACAAAATTATAGTTTCTACTGATGTTGCGGTTTCTGCTGCTGCCATTAATTCTAATAATGTAGTTCTCACTATCGGTTCTAATACCTTGACAATCAACAACGGCAAAGGAAAAGCCATTAACATTGAAGGTTATGGTGCACAGGTCTATGGTGATACTCGTCTTGATGTTGACAATACTAGTGGCGATACAATCAATACTGCGCTTAATGCTTCTGTAATCACAGTTGATGCTTCTGGACGCACTAGTGATGTCAACATTACCGGCAATGCAAAGAACAACGTCATGGTTGGTGCAGTTAAAGGTGCTGGTAATGCTGAAGTTCATAATACAATGCACGGCGGAACAGGTAATGATACTCTAACTGGCGGTAACTTCTCAGATGTCTTCGTTTATTCTGCTGGTAAAGACATAATCACCAATTACACCGGATGGGCTAAATGGGATACCGTTTCTGATTCTTCCACCAACGCAAGCATTGATGCTATAATGCTCAAGGGCGTAAGCATTGATACTTATTCTGTCAGCGGTCAAGATGTCACATTTAAGATTGATAATAACAATACCTTGACTGTCAAGAATGCTCGCAATAAGCACATCAAATTTGTCTATGAATCAGATACTAATGTAAAAGCTAGTGATAATATCTACCGTGCACAGACTGATTTGGTTATTACAAATGATGATGTTGCTAGTCTTTATGCTACTTATAAAGACACCGATACAAGTGTTGTCAAAGTAGGTGGCAAATATATTCCAACCGTTACTGCGGCAGATACCAAAGTGACACTCATTGACGCTAATCTTGAGTATGATAGCTCAGTATCGCTTTACCTTGTTGGTAATTCCGTTGCAGATTCAATCATAGCAAATAAGAAAAATAATGATACTCTCTATGGTGGAAGTTCTAAAGCTGATACTCTCATTGGCAATGCAGAAACAGTCTCTAGCGGTGGAAAGAATTACTTCATGTACCAATCAAGTGATGGCAATGATGTAATCGTCAACTATCACGATTCTGAAGGTGATATGATTTACTTCCTCAACACCGATACAACGATCGCGAGTAGTTCTTTAGCAACTAAGACTGGAGATGTAAGCTTCACAATTACAAATTCAAAGGGCAAGAGTAGTTCCACTCTTAAAGTCATCGGCGGTCAAGATAAGAGAATAACCTTTGCTAATTCGTCAGACACCACTCTTGTATCGCAAGTTTTCGGCAACACCGAATTGAACATAACAAATGATGATTTGTCCACTGTCAATACCACTATTAATGGCAACGTCAAAACTATTACAATGACTACCGCACGCACGAGCGCTGTCTACATAATCGGCAATTCTAAGGCTAATTATATTACTGCTGGTGAAAAGGCTGCTGCAACTCTCCAAGGCGGCACAGGCAATGATACTTTACAAGGCAGCAAAACTCAAATTAATGAGTTTGCCTTTAACAAAAAAGATGGCACTAATCGTATAGTAGATTTCAAATTTGGTACTGACGCGATCCGTGTCCTCAGTGGCGCACTCAGCTCAACTGCAACCATTAAAAATTCCCAAGATATGACTTTTACCATTGGTAGTACAAAAGTTAGACTGGAAAAAGCCAAAGGCCAAAAAGTTTCTGTTATAGACTCAAACGGTTTAAGGAGCACTCAAGTATATGGAGAAAAATCTATAACTGTCACTAATGCTGATCTTGATGATGGTGCGACACTTAACACCGCAGCTAATTCTTTGGTGGTCACAATCGATGCAGCCGTTAGCGGTAATGTTCTTTCAAATTCTGCATATATTACTGGCAATAAGAAGGGCAATTACATAATCGCAGGTTCAGGTAATGAAAGCATATTAACTGCAGCAGGCAAAGATACTGTAAAAGTTAGTGGAATTTACAATAATCAGAAGTTGCTGGTCACTGATTATGTTGCAGGTACTGATAAGATTCAACTTGCGAATGGTGTGTCAATCGCTGCAGCAGGAACAGTAGCCGCAGGAACACAATTCGGTGTAAATGCCAACGATACTTTAGCTGCTGATGCTGTGATCCTCACTCTTCAAGGTGGTAGTTCTGATAAAAGCACTCTTGCAGTTCAAGGAACCATCAAGACTAGTAAAAAAGGCGTTAAGAGTTATGGTAAAATCTCAATCGTTGATGATACTAAGGGTATTACTTATGCCCAGGCATTCGGTGGCAGTAGTATAGCGGTTGCAAATGGTGACGGCGACACAGTTGACGTCCGCGGCAATAACAATGTAACGACGATTAATGCTAAGAGTCGCAGTAAGAAAGCATATATCATCGCTAATGATACCCAGGTTAATAGCATTTATGGTGGCACTAAGAATGATACAATCGTAGCAGGCTCTCAGGGTGGCTCCCTCTTCGGTGCAGCCGGCGCAGACCTTCTAATCAGTACATCTGATGCAGCAGTTACCCTCGACGGCGGCGCTGGTGCTGATACTATCAAAGCTGGTTATGGAGCAAACAAACTCACCGGTGGCAAGGGCAATGATGTATTCTTCTACGACCTCAAGAAGGCCGACGCTAATCAAGATATCATAACTGACATGGGCACAGGCAGTAATACACTCTATCTTGAAACTGGTACATCACTTACTGCAGTAACTACCAGCGGCAGCAGCGATATTGATATTACCCTTAAAGGTGGTGCATATACGAAGAAAGTTAAACTTCAAGGCGCCGTCAATAAGAAAATTACAATTTTCAATGCTGCAGACAAATCCTCTACTAAGCAAGTTCTCGCGGCCGATCTTCTGACCGTTGTAAATAGCGACGGAGGCACCATTGACGCCAGCACTGATTATAACAAGGGCGTCAAGACTATCAATGCCAAGAAGCGCACCAAGGCAGTATATCTCATTGGTAACAGCCTCAACAACACCTTGACTTCGGGCAGTAAGAATGACACGATAGTTGCTTCAACTGGGCAAAATTCAATCACCGGCGGCAAGGGCAGTGACCTCTTCATAGTCGGCGCCGGAAATGATACTATCAAAGACTATACTCTTGCTAAAAACAATACTGACACGATAAAATTGGCAGAAGGCTCCCTCACCACTTACTCTGTAGACAATAAAGATGTCATACTCAAGCTCAGTAATAACAAGACTGTCACCGTCGTAAATGGCAAG
Source organism: Selenomonadaceae bacterium (assembly GCA_017475745.1). GTDB lineage: Bacteria > Bacillota > Negativicutes > Selenomonadales > Selenomonadaceae > Quinella. The sequence continues at coordinate 1,474 of JAFVEZ010000003.1, read as the reverse complement.
GATAAGAAACTGATAATTGCCAACAGTGCCGGTCAAACCATAGACACAACCGCAAACCAACTGACTCAAGATGGAACCTTCAACAATTATGAAGAGTACATCTTGACGAAGAAAAATTCTAACACTCAAGCAATAAGTGGCACAAAAAGTCTTGATAGTCGAGTGAAGATAATAAATGCAACTAATAATACCCTTCCTATTACGATAGTTGCAAATAATCTTGATAGCACCATTAAGGGCAGCGCGAAGGCCGACAGCATAAGTGGTGGCTCTGGCAACGACTTAATCACCACCGCCAAGGGCAAAGACACAATCGTCGTCAGCGCTGGTGATGACACGATCACTGACTATAAGGCAGGAACAGATGTCATTAATCTTAATGGCCTAGACCTTACAAAAGCCGCAGTAGAAGGTAGCAGTAATTTGAAGTTGACCACTACCAAGGGCACCATGACCATTCTCAACGCGATCAAGAAGGGCACCGCGCAGAAAATCACCATTGCATATGGCAGCGGCGCCAACGCAGCAACAACCTCTCAAGTCTACGGCAGCAACGTAACTGCTCTGACGGTTGCCGCTGCTGACGGTGCTGTGGTCGATCTCAGCCGCTCAGTCAATTCTTCAGTTCAAACAGTAAATGCCACCAAACGCACGGCGGCCACTCCGATCAAGATAATCGGAAACTCCAACAAAAATAGCCTCAAAGGCGGCGCAGGAGCTGATACCTTGATTGTGGGCAGCGGCGGAGGCACACTCTCTGGCGGCAAGGGCAACGATACCTACGATCTGAGCGCAACGCACGCAGCAACGACAATCGAATACACCGCGGGCAGCGACGTGGTGACAGGCTTCAAGAAAGGCGATCTACTCTCCTGGGCCTCTGGTGTAACCGCGACCGCCGCCAAAGATAGTGCCACGAAATACACCATAACCCTCAAGAAGGGCGGCAGCAAACTTGGCTCATTGAGCATTACAGGCGATACAGCAGCATTCGACACCAGCGCCGCGCCCGAATCTACAACCAAGAAAGGCGTCACAACCACCAAATACTACGTAACAATCGGCGGGCAAAAAATGGTGTATAACACAACCACCGAAGCCGCTACAACGAAATCCTTTACGGAGAGAATCAGCACCGACGCGCTCTTTGAGGATAACAACTACACAACGAATGCCAACGCCAACGATCTGAGCGAAATTACAAAATCCGAGAGCAACCTAAGCACAAGCCTCAACTACAACCTCGCCGAAGAGCTTGTAATCAAGCCAGATATAACGCTCTTGACAACAAATAAACAAACCGACAAATAAACCGTAAGAAACCACCACTTGAGGCCCCCAAAAAGAGCCTCAATTTTTTTGTGAGAAAACCCCAACTCTATAGGCGCGAGTCGAAGATTTTCAAAGAGTGTCGAAGATTTTCAAAGAGTGTCGAAGATTTTCAGAGAGTGTCGAAGATTTTCAGGGTGGGCGG
>JAFVEZ010000028.1 GCA_017475745.1 Selenomonadaceae bacterium | reverse complement strand
TATTCCAGTCTTGACCATTGAAAGCAGAAATTATCTGAGCCTTTTTGTCATCTTTGAGATTGCAGAACATTTCCAAGATATTTCGATACATATCTTCAATGCCTGCGCTGTATTGCAGACCTAAATTAGTATCAAGGTAAGTATATTTTGTAGCTTTAGTTCTATTTACTTGAGGCGGTTGAGATTTTTCAGTTGGGGCGGTAACATCTTGCGGTTCCTTCAATTTCTCAGCGGGCAAATAATCTGCCAACATCTTCTCAAGTTCACGAGCGTCGATCGGCTTGCTCAGATAATCAGTGAAGCCTTCGCGAAGGAACATTTCTCTGGCACCTGAAGTTGCATTTGCCGTCAGAGCAATCATCGGCACTCCCTTAGATTTATTGTCGTCCATCTCCTTGGCGATTTTCAAAGTCTGAATGCCGTCTAAATTCGGCATCATTTGATCGAGGAACACTAGATCATAATGAGTATCTTGCAATTTTTTCAATGCGGCCATTCCGCTCATTGCAGTGTCAACTTGAATTTTAGTTGCTTTGAGCAGTGAAGTCGCAACGAGAAGATTCATCTCATTATCGTCAACAACAAGAATTTTTGCACTAGGTGCAACGAAGCTGACTTTATAAACTTCCTTCATGGATTTTTCAACTTTGACTTTCTCCTCAAATCTACCGACAGGCTTTTTACCAATAATTTTTTGAGGCACCAACACAGTAAAGGTCGAGCCTTCACCATAAACACTTTCAACCTCAATCGCGCCGCGCATCAATTTCACAAGTTTGGCAGTGATCGCAAGACCTAGGCCCGTGCCCTCAATGTTCTTGTTCTGCTTAGAATCAAATCGCTCAAAATCCTTGAAAAGTTTAGCCTTGTCCTCCTCGCGAATGCCGATCCCGCTGTCCTTGACACTAAATTTAAGCAGTAACTCTCCCATCTGGCGCTTTACTCCAGTATCTTCATCAAGTCCCAATTCCATATCAACAGTGAAAATTATGCCGCCAACTTTGGTATACTTGACAGCATTGGTGAGGAAATTTACAACAACTTGGCGGATTCTAGTAGAATCACCGGAGAGTTCATTGGGAATATTCTCATTCACCATAACTCTAAAGTCAAGGTCTTTCTTCTCAGCGCGGAATTTTATCATGTTAATGAGGGTTCTAATTAGTTCGTCCAGCTTATAGGTCTCTTCGATGAGTTCCATTTTGTCAGATTCAAGTTTAGAGAAGTCGAGAATATCATTAATCAGCGACAAGAGCGATTCTGACGCAGCGTGAGCATTCTGCGCATATTTGATGATAGATGAATCATTACACTCACGGAGAATCATTTCATTCATACCAATAACAGCATTTATAGGAGTACGAATTTCGTGAGACATCTGCGCGAAGAATTGAGACTTTGCCTTGCCCGCCGCGTAAGCATTATCAATAGCCTTCTCAAGTTGATTGTTGACAGAGTCTTGCCAATCAAAGAGACGATCAATGAAAAGATCAACAACAATAATGCACAGCAGAAAAATCAAGAATAGAATAATCCCTAGCAAGAGATTAGAGCCATAAATAGTCCACCAATCCGCCGCCGCAAAAGTAGCGTCGCTGACCATCTTGCTTTCAGTGAGTTCGACGACCATTTCGGTATAAATGAAGAGGCTGCCAATCATCAATGCAATAAGGATAGCAATTATCCCCTTGCGAAGTCGCCTGTTGATTTTAGAACTCTTTAGCAGTTTTTCAGGTTGATAATCTGACTCGCTCTTCACCGTTTTAAAAGTTCTCATGTTCTCGATCATTTCATTGAGTTGTAGTGCCGGTTCTTTGATCTGAGGGTCTTGAGAGGTGCTGATAATTTTGCTGAGTGTCGCTCGACTCTCTTGCAGCAGCCCATTGAGGAGATTTTCCCTTATGCTGAGTTCTTGCTGATTCTTTATCTTATTCTTGAGAGTAATTAAAACTATTACTAATATTAATACGTTGACCAGCACACTGATCCCCGCCTGCTCGTATGTATCTAAATTCAAATACAACGATAGAGTAGCCTTAAAGAGAAACAAGAGGAGTATTCCAATGATGATGTAGAAGTCTGACTTTGTACCCTTTCTCAATAACTTAAACATAATTACTCCTTCGCCATTTGTAAACTTTTAAAATAACTGTCTTAATTATAGCAAATGAGAGTTGAAAGTGCAATTCATCTCAAGAAAAAAAGCCGACTGGTAATTGCCGACTTAAAATGGTATTGTGGGATTATTTTTTATCTTGAGAATATGTTACAACTTGAGGCTGCTTCTGATTCAGCAAAGAGCTTGCGTCGTAATTCATATTGACCTGTCCGAGTGAATTATCTGCATAATCAGAAGTTGACAGGATAGAGTTAAGCTCGTCCTTCGTCGAGAAGTTGTCATCTTCCAGGAACCAGCGTTCCTCATAGTTACTTGACGAGCTGCCAATAACCGTAGTGGTTGCACTCGTTGAGTTGTTGTAAATGCTCAGAGATTTATTCTTGCCGTTCTTAACTCTGACTGAGCCGCTGCCGACTGTCAAAATGACATCGGAGCCACTGACTGAGGTCTTGGAAATCTTTGCGCCGCTGATCTTAATCTTATCGCCGGTTGCATAATCAGTGATAACATCAACACCTTGACCGCTTTGATAGAAGAAGACATCATTGCCTGCACCGCCAGTTAGAGTATCATTGCCTTTGCCACCATTGAGAGTATCAGCACCAGCAAGACCGCTCAATGAATCAGCACCACTGCCACCAGTTATAGAATTTGCAAGGCTATTACCTGCGATCTTAATCGCCGTTGTACGACTTGAAGCATTGATATTCTTGACAGTTGAAGCTGCAGTGTATGGTGAAGTTGTGGAATTTGTCAATGTCACTGAAGTTGATGTAGTTGTATTTGTGGTGGTTGTTGAAGTTCCAATAACGGTGATAGTCTTGGTCTTGGCATTCTTTAGCAAGATTGAGCCTGTGCCGACGGTAAATTTAACATCATTGCCGACAGTTGAGCGAGTATACTTGCCGCCGGTAATACTGACCCTGTCACCTGCTGCATAATCAGTGACAACATCATTGCCTTGACCGTTCTGATATATGAATACATCATTGCCTACGCCGCCAGTCAAAGTATCATTGCCTTTGCCACCGTTCAAAGTATCAGCCCCGGCAAGACCGCTCAATGAATCAGCATCGCTACCACCGACAATAGAGTTGGCAAGTGCATTGCCCGAAATTCTAACGGCAGTTGTACGAGCTGCAGCATTGATTGTCTTGACAGCAGAGCCAACAGTCACAAGTGATTTAGTTGCGTTGGTGACTGTTACGAGAGTAGAATTTGAGGAAGTGCCACCGATAACCGTAGTGGTAGCAGTTGAAGAGTTATTATAGAGGCTGAGGGATTTACCCTTGACATTCTTGACAGTGAGTTTGCCACTGCCAACAGTGAGAACAACATCAGAGCCACTGACGGAAGCCTTGCTAACTTTAGAGCCGGTAATGCTGATCTTGTCTCCGACTGCATAATCAGTGATAACGTCATTACCTTGACCGTTCTGATAGATGAATACATCATTGCCCGCACCGCCGGTCAAAGTGTCATTACCCTTGCCGCCGTTAAGAGTATCAATGCCGGCAAGACCGCTGAGGGAATCAGCACCGCTGCCACCGACGATAGAGTTGGCAAGTGAGTTACCGGAAATTTTGACGGCTTTAGAACGGCTTGAAGCATTGATGCCTTTGACCTTAGAATCAACCGTGACAGGTGAAGAATCAGAGTCTGTAACGGTCTTGAGAGTTGAAGTGCCGCCCGCGATGTTAAGAGATACACCCTTTGCGTCTTTGAGTGTGATTGATCCACTGCCCACACTGACCACTACATCATTGCCACTGTTAGCAGTTGTGTAAGAACCGCTGGAAATTTGAAGCGTATCATTAGCAGAGAAGCCGGTGATTACATCTTTGCCGTCGCCGGAAGCATATTTATAAATATTTGCGCCTTGCGAGGTTGTGAGTGAATCATTGCCCTTGCCGCCAATAATCGTATTCCTTGAAGTGCCGCTGCCGAGAGTGATCAAGTCGTTGCCTACACCTGTGCTGATCACCAATCTATTGCCGTTGTTAGTAATGGTGTCAACGCTGCTGCTGCCGACTACACTTGCGCCTGTGGCATAATTTCCACTGCCCAAAGTCAGGGCATAGCCGCTAGAAATTGTAACACTGCCCTTAGTGACTGCACTAGCCGAAACGGTTACAACTTTACCGCTCAAGGAAAGCTGACTAGCCGTTGCGGTTGATTTCAAACCTGTGACTGTAACCAAAGTTGAGCCACTGACTTCACTTCTGTAGCTGATCTGATTGTTGGAAATGGTATAACCTGCCGTTGAACCTTCACCGATATAATTTGCTGTGCCTTCAGAGACATTCCAAACAGCCGGAATAGTAGTGGACAATGTAACATCACTTGTAACTGCCAAATTGTAGCCGCTGGAAATTGTTACAGTCTTTGAAGAATCGAGAGCGTTTGCTGAGAGAGTAACGGTTGTGCCCTCAACATTAATATCGTCAAGTGTCGCCTCTGAGCTTAAACCGGTGATTGTGATTAAATTTCTGAACAAATTCCTGTAAGTTGCAGTGCCATTTGAAATTGTCCAATTTCTCACCAAGTCGCCGAGAGTGGTTGAAGTTGTGCCGTTGGTTACTGCAATGTTGGCATAAGATGAAATGTTGCTTTCGGTTACATCGTTGAGAGTAAGTTTAACGTTGCCGAGAGTCAAGAGACCATCTTCAAAAATTCCTCTTTCAACGGCATCATTCAGCTTGATAGCATCTGTGGTTGAGAAATCGGTAATAGTTGCGTCAACTTCGCCGCCGAATGTCAGAGTATCATTGCCGTCACCGCTGGTGATTTGCAAGCCGTTAGAATCAGTAACAGTGATTTTATCTGCGCCCGCGTCGCCTTCAACGTAACCTCTGCTGTAACCGCCGGTCACTGAAACATTTGCAACATCAATAACATCTGAGTCTGCGCCGCCTTTAATGCTTAAACGAGATTGAACGTAATTGCCGTCGTTTTCGTCACCAAGTGTTACTCCGTCAACAGAAATTGTATCTGCACCGTCACCTGTAACAATTTCTACTCTGTTGCTTCTGCCTTTGTTCAGCTCAATATTTGAAACAGAAATAGAATCGCTGCCGCCGTTTAAGCTCACATGAAGATCGCCGCTTCCGACATTATCGCTGCTGCCATAACTTGTATAAAAGCCGCCAAGTTTAACATTATCAATGTAAACTACATCATTGTCAATGTTACCGTAAATATTTAAACTTCCGATGACTGAATCAATATTTTTGAGGGAAAT
>JAFVEZ010000002.1 GCA_017475745.1 Selenomonadaceae bacterium | reverse complement strand
GGTACAATATAATTGAAATTTGTCCGACAGGTGCAATATCTTGGGACTCACGCAAAATAGAAGTAAATGAACTATTGGAAGAAGTCCGCAAAGATGAGCCATTTTTTAGACACAGTGGTGGAGTGACAATCTCAGGCGGTGAGCCGCTATTGCAGCCACTATTTGCAGCTGAACTGTTGTTGCTGCTTCAATACTATAAAATACACACAGCGATAGAAACCGCGTTACTTGTGCCGAATGAAAATGTGGCAGCGGTGTTGCCGTACCTTGATTTAATTTTTGCAGATTGCAAGATATTCGATGAGCAGGAGCATATCAGAGCGACAAAGGTGTCAAACGTCAGAATCAAGGAAAATATCGAATTTATCTTGACGAGTGAGAAACGTGACAAAGTAATAATTCGTACACCAATGATACCAGAATATACGGCGAATGATGAAAATGTAGCGGCAATAGCACAATTTATCGCAAACATTTATCCAGAAGTACATTATGAGATTTTAAACTATAATCCGCTTGCGTCAGCAAAATATCACCTTGTCGGACGAGAATATTGTTTTAAGGAAAATCCGAAACGATTTACAAAAGAGCAGATGAAACATTTTGCAGAAATCGCTGTATCAAATGGCATAAAAAATATTCATATTGATGAATAGGAGGAAGTTATTATGAAACTTATTATTGATGATGCCCACATTGAGCAGATTAAAAAGATTTACAAGTCCTATCCTGTTGATGGCGTGACGACTAATCCGACAATCCTTGCCCAGAGTGGTCGTCCACCTTATGAAGTTTTGAAGGAAATCCGCGAATTTATCGGTGCTGATGCCGAACTTCACGTCCAAGTCGTCGCCCAAACCGCTGATGGTATGGTTGAGGACGCTCATCGCATTCAACAGGAACTTGGCAAGAATACTTACGTTAAAATACCGTCGATTGAGGAAGGTTTTGAGGCAATGCGTAAACTCAAGGCTGAGGGTGCAAACATCACGGCGACGGCAATTTATACACCAATGCAAGCATTTTTGGCGGCAAAGGCCGGTGCTTCCTATGCGGCACCTTATATCAATCGTATTGATAATATGGGTTATGACGGCGTTGCGATTGCTCGTCACATTCACGACATTTTCCGCAACAATAATCTCAACGCTGATGTACTCGCAGCCAGCTTTAAGAACTCTCAGCAACTTCTTGAGCTTGCAGAGTATGGCGTCGGAGCAGCAACCGCTTCACCTGATGTAATCTTCTCACTCGTTAAGAATGAAGCAATCACTTCTGCAATCAACACATTTATCAAGGATTTTGAAAAACTCGTTGGCGAAGGCAAAACCATGAAAGATTGCTAATTAAGTTTTTTGCAATGAATGTAGTTGTATTTAGTTGAATATCATAACGCTTAGTCTTTCAAACTTTATCTGTACGTTAAAATAAGTCGCTACATTTTCTGTAGCGACTTTATATTTTTTTCGATTATAGTGAATAAGTTGAAAAATTAACACCAATTAGTCAATATTAATCAACTCATACTGTGGGTTACCCATTTTCTTCTCTGCCATTGCACTGAGCTGGCGAAGACCGTGACGAGACTCAATGCGTTCTTTCATGTCGTGGCTGTCCGAAGCTGCAAATACCATATCAGCACAAGCCTGGTCAATGGCAAGAATATCAGTTGAAGCGGCGATGCCGAGATCTGCCATAGTTGGCTCCGCGGCAGTAATGCCTGCACAGTCACAGTCAACGCTGATTCGACGCATGACATTAAGGAATACTATATGCTTGCCGAAATAGTTGCAAGTTGCCTGGGCGCTGTCAGCCATGAGTTCCATGAAGTAATCCTTCATAGGCCATACGAGATAATTTTCGGGTACATTGTTGGGATCGACGCCGTGAACTTGCGCCTTGCCAAGATGACCAGAAGCACAGCCTATCGCAATATTCTTCATTGAGCCGCCAAATCCGCCCATAGCGTGACCTTTGAAATGAGTCAACACTATCAGTGAATCATAATTGACAAGATGAGCGCCCATATCAACTTCTTTGAGGTGGAAGCCATTGCGGACAGGCAGAGCAACTGTCTTGTCGTCTTCGTCCATGATGTCAACTTCACTAAAAGTCCAGCCGTTGACCTTGAGCGTTTCACGGTGTCCCTCGGTATCGAAGCGGTCGCCGTGATAAAGCGTATTGCACTCAACAATGGTGCTATTGGGAACTTGTGCCTGAAAAGCTTTGACCATATCGCGCGGCAAAATGTTTGGACCCTTCTTCTCACCGGTGTGAAGTTTGATTGCAACTTTGCCATAGATGTTCTCGTTGATCTTTTGATAGAGCTTGATGAGATGTTCGGCATCAATCTTCTTGGTGAAGTAAACCTTCGCAGCAGTGCCACTGTAAACTTCACCAGTAACGTTTTTACTGCCAATTACAGGTGCTTGTTTTGTCATTATTAATATCCCCCTATATAGGTTATTATATAACAATCATAAACCTTCGAGTTAGCTCAAGTCAAGTACAAAATCGTCAATGGATAGACTTCTTTTTGAATCGACCGCCAACTATATCATGAACGACATTGATTGTAACAAAGGCATTCTCATCTTTGTCGTGAACTATCTCTTTGAGTTTGTCAACCTCCAAGCGGGTGACGACACAATATAAAACCTTCTTCTGCTGGTGTGTATAACCGCCTTCACCGTAGAGCAGTGTCACTCCACGGCCAAGTCTATCATTGAGTGCCGAAGTTAGCTCTTCAGGCTCATTGGTGACAATCATCACTCCGTAGGATTCGTCGAGACCCTTAATAGTGACATCAATCATCTTTGCAATGACATAGTAGGCAAAGAGTGAGTACATCGCTTTATCCCAACCGAAGAGTAGACCAGCACCGGACAAGATGAACAGATTAATGAACATCAACACCTCACCAGTGCTGAAGACTGAGCGCTTGTCAGCTATAAGTGCCACAATTTCAGTGCCGTCGAGACTGCCGCCTGCCCTCATAATCAAGCCGACACCAAGACCGTCAATAATGCCGCCGAAGATAGCCGCAAGGAACGGATCACTTGTGACTCTCTCCATCGGCGCAAACACTTCCTCAGACCAGAATGACAAAAAGCACACGGCAACGATTGTTGAGAATGCAAATGATTTGCCGATTTGCTTGTAGCCGAGATAGAGGAAGGGTATATTAATCACTATGAGGAGAAGTCCGAAGGGCATGCCGGTGATGTGAGCTCCCATGATCGCCAAGCCGACCACGCCGCCGTCAATGACATTATTCGGAATCAAGAACAACTCCAGACCTGTTGCAGCGATGGCTGCACCAACACAGAGTTGGAAGTATTTCTTCACATAAGATGCTACGGTTTTGCCGTGCCTTATTTTCTTTACATTTTGCATTACCTCATTGGTCTTCGGAATTCCTGTATCTGTAGTTTCATTTGTATTGTCTGAAGTACTACTATTAGGATTGTTGGATTTATCGTCCATTGGAATCACTGCCTTATATATTTATTTCTTAGCGAATTTCTTAGCGTAAAAGACGTATTGTTGCGCTATACCTGCATTTTGCTCAATGTCAGCGAAGAAGTTGTGACCATTGAAGTCATCATCAATGGCGCGGGCAATCCAAACATCAATAGGCACCCTGTCAACTCTGTGATAAGCGAAGAGCGCAACACAATTTGCAACCTTATCTCCAACACCGCGGATTTTTTTGAGTTCGTCGATTAGCTCCTCATCACCTTTATTCCAGAGCATATCAAGAACAATATCGCCTTTGAGGAGCTTTTCAATGGCGTCTCTAATATAATCAGCGCGGTAAGCAAGACCACAGCCAGAGAGGTCGAGAGGTGAGACAGATTTCATTTCTTCAAGGGTTGGAAATGAATTTATAGTCTCATATTTGGTGGTTATCGGACTGCCATATTTAGCGGCAATGCGCTCAACAGAAGTCTTTATTGATGGAATTGACTTCCTCTGCGAGATAATGAAGCTGATGAGTGTCTCAAACGGGTCCTGCTTGAGAATACGTATACCTTCACCGATTTGAGCGGCTTTTCTCAGATAATCATTGAGCTTTGAGATATCACTGCGAATCTTTTGGTAGTCAGTGGCAAGATCGAAGTAACCTTCCCAAATGTTGATCCATTCATCAGCATCACAAGAGACATCAAAGAGAGTATCTTCGAGTTTTCTTATATAGACAACATTTCGATTGGTGATAAATCTGTAAATACCAATGTCAATCTCCTTTGCACGGAAACACTGCCCACAATTTGCAGTTTTATTCAAATCGAAATCATCTTTAATGGTTACTCTCATGCTTTTACAATACCTCACATTTGAATTAGTTATCGCTTTTCGACGAACATCTCTTTAAACAGAGACAACAGATTGACGCAGCTAGTGGAAAGTGTTTGATTCTTAAGCCAAGCCACAACTGTATGTGTGGACATTTCGGGATCAACCAGTCGCTTATATATTAAGTTTCCGTCAGTGAGCAGAGTCTTTGATGACATTGGCACCATTGAGATGCCAAGATTCATTTTGACCATTAAGAGGTTTTGGACGATACTGTCAGAGACGCAAGTTATTTTGGGTTCAAATCCCAATCTTCTGCAATTCGTAACGAATATAGACTTCCAGCGCAGAGGTATGATGAGCGGTCGATCTTTCAACTCGATCAATCTGACCTCATCTTCAGATTCACCGCAACTATTTTGACTATCCATTACCATCACAAGCGGCTCATTCGGCAGGACAAGAGATTCATAAATCAAGCTGTCAACCTGTGTTCTGGTTATGGCAATCTCAATAAGGCGATTGTCCAACAGTTCCAAAATCCTTGTGCCTTCGCCCTCCAATATCTCAAAGGTAACATTAGGAAACTTCTTGTGGAATGTGGCAATCAAATCTGGCAGAATCATAGCACCCGAAGAAATGATGGTGCCGAGTTTTATGGAACCTCTATCGCCGGAACCAATGTCAGTGATCTCTCTGACGGCACCGTCAACCATTCCAAGAATCCTCTCAACGCGAGTATAAAATACGCGGCCTGCTTCAGTGAGACGAATACGCCTTGACCCTCTCTCAAAGAGTTTGACATTTAGTATCTCCTCAAGCCTTTTCATTTGCCTGGACAGCGCCGGCTGTGCAATGTCTAACCTCTGTGCGGCGTGGCTTATATTGCCTTCTTCTACTATGGTGTAGAACGCCCTCATGTCCTTGATACCAATACTGCTCATTGGAAGGTTCATCTCCTAATTAATCCTACAATGACATGCTCATCAAAATTTCCTCATTGTTGAGGTCAAAGATTTCAATCTTATCATCAGTGATGACAGCTATAGTTGGACGTTTATCTGAACGATTTGGCAAGGCAGGCGATCCTGGATTTAAGAGGATTGAGTTACCTTGGCGCTCCAGAATATTATTGTGAATGTGTCCAGTAATAAATATATCCGCTTGTAGTTTATTTGCCTGTGCAGCGATCTCATCAATCATCTTTGACCAGTCCGGACTCTCAGGATTATTACAATAGGTGAATTGAGTTCCATGAGTTAGGACAATGCGCTTATTCATTGCATAAATATAGGCAAAAGGCGCCTGGATAGGGACATTGATCACATTTTGATCGACATCACTGTCACAATTACCACGGGCAATGACAATCGGTATCTTTGACTCATTGATACGTTGAGCAAGCTTGGCTGGATTGTAGTCCTCAAGCATAGGATTGCGTGGTCCGTGATAGAGGACATCGCCTGCATGAAGGATTAAATCTGCATTGTTAAAAAATTTCTCGCAAGCTTTTGCGAAACGCATTTCATGACCATGAGTGTCACTTATTACACCAATTTTCACAAAGATCACTCTCCTAATTATACGCTTAAAAATTTCAGTAAAATTATAACATTAAAATTGCAGCAAATCAACGGATAAAACGAGTACTATTGCACTATTTGAGTCTCGCCCTTATATTTTGCGAGACTATAGAATTTGAAATAAGATGTTAATTAATGATGATACCTGCCATTTTAAGTAAATACTTGGCATTGGTTGTATGACATCTGCCTTCGCGTAGTTTGAAGTCAAATTTAATCTCATCGTCAACGTAATATTCCTCAAAGTGAGCGTTGGTGACAGGTGTGTTGTTCTTGCTCGTGAGGTCGCAAAGTTCAAAGTCGTGAGTTGTAACCAAAGTAATGCTCCAGTCATTGGTAAGACGACGGATTGCCACTTTCGCGCCGACAATTCGATCCGTTGAGTTAGTACCTTTAAATATCTCATCAACGCAAATGAGCATTGGCTTTTTCGTCTCACTGAACTCTATCATACTTTTGATTCGCAGCAATTCGGCATAGAAAGTCGAAAGGCCTTGGCTAATATCGTCATTGACACGAATAGAAGTAAAGATTGCCAACTTACTAACAGAAAACTTCTCAGCACAGACGGGCGCACCGGCATAGGCTAATAGTACGGTACTCGCCAACGTCCTAATCCAAGTTGTCTTGCCACACATATTTGAGCCGGTGATAATGGTCGTTCCGGCTGTAAGTGTCACATCGTTGGTAACGGCTTTCTTGTCGGCTATCAGCAAACTTGAAAGCTTCTTGGCTTCAATGTAAGGTGCTTCGTCGTCAATGAGCTGAGGAAAACAAAAAGTTGTCCGCGTCTGACCAATCGAAGCAAGTGATAATAACACTTCCATTTCAGACCAGGCATCAAGCCAACTTCTAAGGTGCTTGGCGGCATTTTGGCTGATTTTTAAAAATGCCATCACACAGTAGAAATCCAGAAGAAAGAGTGCATTGCCGAGTATAAAGAAAACCGGATTGCGTCTTGTCTCAACGACATCAACCAAAATTGAAAGCCTTTGCAATTCCTCTGAAGCTGAAATCTCATCTGTAAGAGCTTCTCGAATCTTGGACAGGCATCTTGAGTGAAAGTCTGTATCCTCAATGCGATTGAATATCTCTTTGTAGAGTCTCAGTTCGTCTGAGATGATCTGCAGCGGTTTTAATATATCTGAGGTTTGGCGCAGGAAGATTAACGACAGTAACAATGCAGCCAATGGAATTGCCGAGACAACTACAACGTTATCAATGGCGCCGTAATAAGTTAAAACAAGCATTAGAAGGAACGCTGGCAGAACGAAGAAGCGCAGATTGTAGATTGAGCTGACTTTTTGAAGAGGAGCTTCGATCATCTCTATCAACTTTGTCGTGTCATGATTGTTAGGAAGTAATCTGGCATAGGCTTCGAGATCGAGAGACAGTCGCGGACGCGTTAAAAGTTCCGCAGCGCCTTTTTGACGGAATCTCACCGCTCTAAAATCCGACGGCGGCATAGGTGAAAGTGCCTCAGCCAGACGATCTCTTCCGCGTTTGGTTCGCGCCGCGCAAATGTACTGAAAGATTGAGCCTTCACCGAAGATGTACAAATCCACGTCTTGCGGTCTGCCATTCTTTAGATAAATGCTGCCGTCGTTCGATCTCTTTCGCCAAGTTCCACCGGCACGCGAGATGTAGGAATTGTGAACAGCCAAGCGACTTTTTAGAAAGGCACTGCGGTGCCGAAGCTGTTCATGGTATCTAACCAGCTGAAAAAATATCAAAAAAAATACCAGAGCACTTTCATAGCAATACGGAAAGCCCTCGTAACCGGCGACTAAACAAGCACTCATTAATACAAATATGATAGTCCGACCGGCAATGATCTGCTTGCCGCGCTTGTGAATTTCCTTCTGCTCTGCTAAATCTATTTCTCTTTCATTATCGTAAAATTTTCTGTCCAATGCAATAACCTCAGTATCTATTTAGTCTACACGCATTGCCTTCATTTCCTTCTTGTTTTGATACATCAACTTGTCAGCACGTTTGAAAACATTCGAGAAGCTGGTATCAACTTCAGAGTCATAAAGTGCTATACCGATCGCGGCAGATACTTTTTCCCATTGTTCCAGCGTGTCGTTGTTTTTGAGTTCTTCGAGTTTATTGACAAACTCATTATATAATTCATTGATATTATTGTAGTCTTCGTGCTCGACAATGACCACAAACTCGTCGCCGCCAATGCGAAAAACCGACGAATGTACAAAAATTTTACAGACGATGTCGCAGAGCTTCATTATTGCTGCATTGCCATATTCATGTCCATAAGTGTCGTTAATACGCTTGAGGAAGTTCAGATCAATCATAGCGACACCATAATGAGCATAACCGTCAGCCATCTGCCATTCAATGCGGCGAACCTCTGCATCATAAGCCGTCTTATTGCGAATGCCGGTCAGAGCGTCACGGTGAGCGAGTTTGTGAAGATTATGTGCATGTCTCTTGGCTGAGGAGAGCTCGTCTGCGGTCTCAATCAGGCTGGTCATATAGTTCTCAAGCTCAAGAATCATTGCCGCCACCTGCTGGGCAAGTGCAGAAATCTCATCGTGTCCTATGGCGTCGTTTTCAATGGTGCTTGCGATAGTCGGGTCTTTGATTTGTGAATACTCTCTGACATTCAGC
>JAFVEZ010000027.1 GCA_017475745.1 Selenomonadaceae bacterium | reverse complement strand
TGAGAACCATAAAATCACTCAAGCAGAATTTACAGGTATTGATTTATTCGGAAACGTCAAAAATGAGGATTACGGCTCTTTAATTTCCGGCAAAGATTCAGCAGATTACAAAAAAGCTCAGATTGCAGTAAAAGCTAATTCGGAATATGCTAAACAACTTGTAGACCATCAATCTCTCGAAAAAGTTGACGCTATAAGCGGTGCAACTATCTCGTATAATCAATTCGTTGAAACGGTCAATAAAGCAGTTGACGAATCAACAAAATGATTATAAAATAACTTATTAACTTATTATAGACCTAACAAAAAAATACTTGACAAAGGTTAAATGTTGTACTATAATACACTTGTTCCGACGGGACAGGCGGACGTGGGGTTATAGCTCAGTTGGTTAGAGTGCCTCGTTGACATCGAGGAGGTCACAGATTCGAGTTCTGTTAACCCCACCATTTCTATTTTATGCTCACTTAGCTCAGTTGGTAGAGCATCTCCGTCACATGGAGGAGGTCGGGGGTTCAAGTCCCTCAGTGAGCACCAAGTTTGAATATATTGATGTGCGAAAGCAGTTAAAATACTTAAAAGTTGCAGTAAGTTAGGAAGTTTACATATCCTAGCTTATTTATTAATTACAGACGATTATAATAAATTTTATTTATTATGAATGGAGGAATTTTGATGGATTTAAGTTCTCGTATTGCCTTGGATCAGTATCTTGAGGAAGGCAAAGATTTGACTGGTAGTTTTGTCCTGGTGAGAAATGAACAGCTCACTGAACCGGTTGTAGTGGGCTTCTTCCGTGCAGAAGAACCAAGTACAATCGAAATTTCTGACGATTACGAGATTTTTGAAGGTGATATTTTGGTCTATCTCAAGACGCGTCAATATTGCTATATTGATGATATCCGTCATTTCCCAGAAAGAAAATGCTTTATTATTCACTACCATACAAAATATCAACGCAAAGCCGTCTCTGATCTCCATTAATTAGACTAAATTAAATAGGATACCCTCATTTCCAAGCTTATCTGTCTTGGTTAAGAAGGTATCCTTTTATATTACTTACATTTAAGTTTTCTATTAGATGGTTGGCTCGTCATCAAAAAGATATTTATAACGATTCTTAAATTCTTCTTGTTCCATGCGGAAGGCATTGGCAATTCTCGGATCATCAAGATCGCCCTTCTCAAGTCTCACCATGTTTCCACGAGCAATCTTGTATTGTACGGAATTGATGTTGACTTTGCGGACATAGGTCTTATTTGTCTCTGGATCACGAATATCTTCAAACTTCATAGGCACAGCCTGGTTGTTCTGAATAGTGATGAGGGCACCGCTCTCGCCGCGGAGGAGGAATTGCATTGCCTCATAACCGAGTGAGCGTGCATAGTCGATATCATAAGGGATAGGCGCGGTGCAGCGGAGTTCGTAACCAATCTCTTTATCAACAACGGTGACTTTGAAGTCAAGACGTGCAACCTCAGCAAGAACCTTCTGCTTGAGGATTTCACCAAAGTCAAGTTCAGCATAACGAATGTGACCATGCTCATCAAGTGCAAGAGGTCCAAGTTCCTTGAGATCATCTTCAGCAATCTTTTCAATGACGCCTTCCGCAATGACAGCAACGCCATAGTTCTTGCCGATCAAGCGGCGCTTAACGATAGAACCGGTGATGATATCAACAATCTGCTGGAGTCTGATCTTATCCTGTGGGAACTCTTCAGGAATGATCGTCACAGCAGCACCAGCAGAGCGACCCATACCAAGTGCAAGGTGACCAGCAGTACGGCCCATTGCAATCGTGAAGTACCAACGATTGTTGGAAGTCTTAGCATCTTCCATAAGGTTCTGAATCTCGGTTGTAGCAAATGCTCTTGCAGTCTCAAAGCCGAAAGTAGGAATGCCTTCAGGTAGCGGCAAATCATTATCAATGGTCTTTGGAACGTGGACAACGTTAATCATTCTGCCCATCTTCTTGGCGTATTCAGACACGGTGAATGAACTGTGAGCAGTATCATCGCCACCGATTGTGACAAGATGAGTGACACCCATATCGCTGAGAGTATCAACGACCATACGAAGATCTGATTCCTTCTTAGTCGGATTGAAGCGGGACATCTTGAGGATACAACCGCCGGTTTGATGGATTCTGCTGATCTTATTAGGTTCAAGGCGGATGTAATTCTTCTCACCGCGACCGAGACGGCTGAACCCGTCATAAATGCCGAAAATATCCCAGCCTTGACGATAAGCTTCACTTACCACGCCGCTGATGACTGCGTTCATTCCCGGTGCTGGACCGCCGCCGCACACTATTGCCACTACGTTTTTGACTCCGATCATTTATTTTGCTCCTCTCATTAGTCGCCTTTTTTGCAGGCGCCTGTTTATCGGTTTTATTAATTTCGTTTATTCGACGCGGCTTTTTATTTTCCTGCCGTTTATTTTCAATGTTGAGCTGTTTTTTTATGCCGGTTTCAATTAATTTCAATCTATCAACTTCACTGTCAGTCACGAAAGTTATTGCCCTGCCTGTCTGACCTGCGCGACCTGTTCGACCGATTCGGTGAATATAGTCGACAGGCGTCGGCGGAATATCAAAGCTGATAACATGAGTGACACCCTCAATATCCAAGCCGCGTGCTGCGATATCAGTTGAGACGAGGATTTGGAGTTTAGCTTCTCGGAACTTTTTGAGGACAAAATTGCGCTGCTGCTGTGTCAAATCACCGTTGAGGGCGTCAACTTCCCAACCTCTTTGAGCAAGTTCTATCGACAACCAAGTAGTCTTCTCTTTTTTGGCACAGAATATCATTGCAAGATAAGGCTGTTCTTGATCAAGTAGCTCACAGAGTTTATCGAGTTTGGCACCTTCCTTAACTCTTATGACCGATTGTTTAATACTGTCCAGCGTTACGACTTTCGGCTCAATAAAGATTGTCTGCGGATTTTCCATGAATTGTGCTGCGAGTCGTTTGATCCGCTCAGGTATCGTTGCAGAACAGAGGATTAACTGACTATCGTTTGAAGCTGCCCTTATGAGCGTCTCAACGTCCTCAATGAAGCCAAGTTTCAACATCTCATCAGCTTCGTCAATGACAATCTTGTTGACGTGACTCAAATCAATCGCCTTGCGACTCAAGTGATCGAGAATGCGTCCAGGTGTGCCTATTATGAGTTGCGGAGAGTGCTTTAACTTTTCCTTCTGCCGCTCGAAGTCCTGCCCACCGCAGATTATCACACTGTCAATATTCATGACAGTGCCAAGATTAGCCGCTACCTTTGAGATTTGCAACGCAAGCTCTCTCGTTGGTGCAACTATCAAAGCCTGTGTAACGGCGATCTTTTTGATTCTCTCCATCATTGGCAGCAAGAAGGCAAGGGTTTTGCCGGTACCGGTCTTTGACTGAACGATTACATCTTTGCCGCTCCGTGCCGTCGGAATCAACTTTTCCTGCACCACTGTTGGGTTGATGATGCCCTGCTTTTTGAGCAATTCACAAACGTCTGGGGTTATCTTTAAATCGTTAAAGGTCTTTTGCACCAATATTTCCTCATTCCATTAACTATTGCCGCCGGCAGCCGCAATGACCTGCTCATAAGCCGTATCGTAGTCAACTGCTTCTGACTTGTAGAACAGACCTATCGGGAATTTCTCCGGCGTCTTCTTATCATCAGCGAGCTTGTCCCAAGCGTTCTTCATTACGGCATTGTCACGCATCCAAGCCATCATCTTGGTAGGATCGCCCATCTTGTTGCGGCGTCCGTAAGCCGTTGGACACTGCACCAGCGCTTCAATGAAACTGAAGCCCTTGTTGTCGAGACCGTCACTAATCATCTTGACGAGATGTTGAACGTGAAAGGCCGTCGATCTTGCGACATAAGTAGCACCGGCAGCCTCAGCAAGGTGACAAGCATCAAAAGGTCTGTCAATGGAACCATAAGGCGCAGTTGTCGCTTTTTTGCCAAGAGGCGTCATCGGTGAAGCCTGCCCGCCAGTCATGCCATAGATGTTATTATTGAAGAGAACAACTGTCAAGTCAACATTGCGACGACAACCATGAATAAAGTGATTACCACCAATCGCAGTGCAGTCGCCATCGCCGGTTATGACAACGACGTTAAGGTCAGGTCTTGCAAGTTTAATACCTGTTGCAAATGGAATGGCACGACCGTGAGCAGTGTGGAGCGTATCGAAGTCCATGTAACCACTCGCCCTTGAAGAACAGCCAATACCGCTAACTATGACAGTGTTATCCTGTGTCCAGCCTTCCTTATTTTCGATTGCTTGAACTATTGCCTTCATTGCAATGCCATTGCCGCAACCTGGACACCAGAGATGTGGCAGACGATTCTGCCTAAAAAATTTCTCATAACTTCTATCTTCCATACGTATCACCTTGTTTGTAAACATTAAATTAAATAGATTTATCATAAGCAAGCCTTTTATAGTTATCTTCAACAACATAAATTGTTCCGCAATGTTGGAAATTCAACTTCGTCAACAAGTGTTGAAGATCTTTATTATTGCCGTGAGTATCAACAAGTAAAATGACCACTCTGCTCAAAAGCCCAATTTAAACAGTATGCATCTATACCTTTGACTGAACCATCACTCGCCAAACGATGTACAACACCATAAGGGCTATTATTTTTCCAAGAACCATTTTCAATGATTTTATAAGTCGACTCAATATCCTTACCAAAATCATAGTAGAATGTGCCTACAACTCTTTTGTCATGAACACAAACATAACTTTTACCAATTTTTATATCATTTTGAATTAAAGACACTGGCGGTCAATTTGTAGGTCTCCATTGATTGGGATTGCCATTTTCTCTCATAAATTTTCGAGCATATGAATAAATCTCCATTTATTTCTCCTACTAAATTCACGTTAAAACCGGATTGATGACGTGGAAACTTTTTTCTTTAAAGATTTTTTGTGTCGAGCTTTCAAAATATCCAATGCTTTATCGTGAACTTTCATATCTTCCATAGAAAAAATTCCGTCATCATCTTCTGGAGGATACCAGCCAGGCATATTCATTACTATCGTTTCTCTTTTGTAAGTAAAATCAATAGCACGAACATCACGGCGCAAAAATTCTCTAGTTTCAGGGTGAATCATAGTTTCATTTTCCATGTCAGTAATCTCCGCTAAATTTCACGTCAAAACTGGGTTAGTAACATTAAAATTACTTTTTGCTAAAGATTCCGCGTGACGCGCCTTTAAAATTCTTAGTGCTTCATCTGAAATGTCCATGTCATCCTGTGTAAAAATTCCTTCATCACCTTCGTCGGGATACCAACCAGGCATATTGACAGTGATTTTTTCACCTTTGTAACTAAATTCGATTGGGCGAATATCGCGGTGTAAAATTTCTCCAGTCTCATGGTGAATTTTAATACCTTTTTCCATTTTGATACCTCCAAATTATTTTTCCTTAAACGATAACAAAGTAAATTCTGAAATGACGTTCTGCGTAAATTTTACATAAAGAATCATATTTCCGCAAGGCACATGATAAACATCTTGCCAAATTTTGTTATTGGCATATGAAGTCATTGACTTATAAAAATGTTTTTGTTCCATC
>JAFVEZ010000026.1 GCA_017475745.1 Selenomonadaceae bacterium | reverse complement strand
GATATTATCTCAGCTACTCCGCACATCTGGCATACAATGTTCAGTTTTCAAGGTACTGCTGGAGTTGAGTGGCGGCGCCGCTCAACGAATCAGCTTACATAAGATATCACATCTTTCTATTTTTGTCAATACCTTTTTTTAACTTTTTTTAAAATCTCTTAAAAAATTTCATGAAGACCGATAGTATACGCCAATATACAATAAAAAATCTTCATTATTAATGATGTTGAAACATTTAAAAACAACCCTTAATCATTAAAAAAATCTCTGGGCTATTTTGTATGTACAAGCATTTTCTAAAACAAATAACTTAATCGCGCTTGACAGAGAATATTCCAACTAATATAATTATTTTGGAATTTGTAATAGGAATCGAGAATTGAGAAAGGGCGATGGTTATGAATTGTATAAGGCGATGGTTGGGTTTTGTCTCCGGACTGTTCCTAACCATCATTTTATTGACGGGCTGCGGCGGCAGCAAAAGTGATAGAATTATTTATCTGAATTTTGATGGCACGGATAAGTTTGGCGGCATATTGATTAGAGATGCTATACTTAAGGGCGCCGAAAGTAAGGGTTTAAAGATCGACTACTTCGATGCCAAAGGTGACAGCAACACTCAGATTGACCAAATGAAAGATGCTCTCGAAGCAAATCCTCAAGCCATTGTTCTTCTTGCCATTGACGGCGACGGAATTATACCTTTTGTTGAACGTGCTAATAAGTTAGAGATACCTATTGTTACCGTTAATCGTGATGCAAATGGCGGCGACAGAATCAGAGTGTATTCCGATGAATATGAAGCGGGCAAGCTCCAAGCAGAATATTTTGCCAAGTCTTTGCCGCAGGGTGCAAATGTAGTCTATCTTGAGGGTGCTTCAAATCTTCTACTATCAGTGCAGCGTTGGGAAGGTTTTAGTAAAGAATTAAAGGCAAAGCGTTCGGACGTTCATATTTTAGATATGCAAGACGGTAAATGGAGTAAAGCCGAGGCAATGAAGATAATGTCATTGTGGCTGTCGAGCTATCCGAAGATTGACGCGGTTGTCTGTGCCAACGATCAAATGGCATTCGGTGCGATAGCAGCCCTCAAAGCGGCAAATCGTCTGGCAGGTTGTCAAGTCTCCGGCATTGATGCCGTTGACGAAGCCCTCAAGGCAGTCGAAAACGGTGAGATGGTCCAGACCGTCAAGCAGGACGGCATAGCACAAGCAGCAGGTGTAGTAACAGCCTTGGAGCAAATTAGCAAGGGCGGTAAGCCGACTGATATTAATGTTCCATTCACTTCAATCACAAAGGAGAATTTATCACAATTCAAGAAGTAAATATATAAAAGTCATGGTTTTTAGTATTCAGAAAGGACGGTAGTAATGGATTGTTTGAGAAAAATACCGAGTATTATCATTGCAATGTTGTTGACAATTACTTTAACGTCAGGCTGTGGCAGTAGCGGTGGAGGTAGCGGTGGTAGTATCGCCTACTTGAATTTTGACAATAGTGATGTCTTTGTCAATATTATAAAAACAGAATTTGAGAAGGGCGCATCGAGCAAAGGATTGAACGTTGAGTACTTTGATGCAAAGGGAGACATTAATCTTCAGATTGACCAAATGAAAGAAGTACTAGCTGGTGATTACAAAGTTATCGTCCTGATTGCCGCCGATGGTAAGCTCATAGTTCCTATGGTTGAGCAAGCAAATGCGGAGGGAATGACTGTTATCACAATTAACCGTGCTATCGCTGGTGGAGAACACGTGGAAGTATTCTCTGATGAAGCTGAAGCAGGAAAGATGCAAGCGGATTATCTTGCCAAGACTCTGCCACAGGGTGCAAATATAGTTTACCTAGAAGGTGAAGGCAATCAGACAAATGTCATTCAGCGCTGGGAAGGCTTTAGCAAGGGCATAGCGTCAAAACGCCCTGATGTCAAGATATTAGATATGCAGTCGGCAGCTTGGAGTAAAGTTGAAGCAATGAAGATCACAGTCCAATGGTTGAGCTTATTCCCAAAGATTGACGCAGTTGTCTGCGGTAATGACCAAATGGCTCTTGGTGCAATCTCTGCCCTCAAGGCTGCCAATCGTCTGCAGGGTTGCCAAGTGACAGGTGTCGATGCAGTTGATGAGGCATTAAAGGCAGTTGCAGCTGGTGAGATGGTTCAAACTATCAAACAGGACGCAGCTAAACAGGGTTCAGGTGCCGTTGGACTTGCAGAGGAAGCACTCAAAGGACAAAAGCCTTCAAATGTCAACGTTCCGTTTGTTTCCATTACAAGAGAGAATTTATCGCAATTTATGAAGTGAGGTGTGCGTCTAATGTTGGAGAATTTGTCCGTTAAAGCTAAGGTTATGTTCCTTGCCGTTGTTATGATTATTATAACCTGCATTGTTGCCGGTATTGGTGTTTACTTCAATAGCAGTGCCAAAGATTCCATTGATGAGATGTATCAATCCAACTTGATGGCGACACAGTTCATTAATGACGCCAATAGCAACTTCCGCCTACTCGACGGAGATATTAACTATATCTTAATAGGTGGCAGCAGCATAGACCGCAGTATATTGCATGATGATATTCTTGAGCGCTTGGATAGAATCAAGAGTGATGCCGAGAAGCTCAAAGAGATAGTCCGCAGTGAGGACTCTAAGCAGGCTGTTGATTTACTTATCTCTCACTTGAGTGAGGCTACCTCAGCCGTCAATGCTACCAAAAGTCTTAGCAATTCGCCTGAAGATAGAATCAAGATATATAAAAATCTCATGATGACTAAACCTATTGCCAACGACCTCGACGCTATAACTCCACAGAATGTCTATCAAGGCAAGGTCTTGTTTGAAGCTAATAATCATCATTATGATTTGTCAGTCAAAATCTTTGCTGCAATCATTATCTTGGGTCTGATATTCGGCATTGCGGCGGCGATTATCATTGCGCGCGGCATTGCCAATCCGTTGTCTGGTGCTGTTGAAGCCCTCAGCACCATTGCTAAAGGTGACCTCACCAAAGAAGTTCCACCAGAGCTTATGCAGCGTGGTGACGAAGTAGGTACAGTTGCGGTTGCTCTATCAAAAATGCAGGACAGCTTAAAGGATATTTTAAAAAGTGTTCGCGAAGAGGCTCAACAGAGTGTCGATATGGCTGAGACAGTCCAAGAGCTTATCAAGAAGTTGGACGAACATACTCAAGACATGTCTGCTGTGACTGAAGAGATGGCAGCAGGCACTCAAGAGACCGCGGCAACTACCGCCAACATTCAGAACCTCAGCGATGATGTCAACAAAGAGATCAAGAACACCTCCGACGAAGCTAAACGCAGTGAAGCCTATGCAAATGAGATTGACGACCGTGCCGCACAGCTCAAAGAGAATACCAATCAATCCATCAAGGTCAGTGAAGAGCTATACGGGCAGACCAAGACTTCACTTGAGAAGGCTATTAAGTCCGCGCAAGTTGTCAGTGATATTGAGCGCTTCACTGGTGAGATTGTCAACATTGCCGATCAGACCAATCTTCTCGCCCTCAACGCCGCTATTGAGGCAGCACGCGCCGGTGAGCATGGTCGTGGATTTGCGGTCGTTGCTGACGAAGTTCGTAAACTTGCAGAGCAAACTGCCGGCAGTGCAGGCAATATCAAAACCCTTACAGAACAAGTTGTGGCTTCTGTCAATGAGCTTTCAAAGGGTGCCAATGAAATTCTTCAATTCATTAGTAACACTGTTACGAAAGACTATCAAGATATGGGTTCTACTGCTGAACAGTATAAGAAAGACGCAGAGTATGTCAAAGAATGGGCACAACAGAGCAATGCGCGTGCTGCTAACCTCATGCAATCTATTCAGACTATGACTAGAGCAATGGAAGATATCTCCAAGGCAACCCATGAGGGCGCTCTTGGAAATACCAGTATAGCTGAGAAGGTTTCATTAATGGCTGAGAATGCCCACGAAATCCTCCAAAAGATGAATGAGTCAGAAGCTAGTGCTCGTCGCTTGATGGAGCAAGTTGACAGATTTAAAATATAATGATAGTGGTCATCACGTCTAATGTGAAGCTACGTTGTTTACTTTCTCAGTTAAAGTAAAACAACTATAAATTAATTGAAACGGAAGAGTAATCAATATGAAAATGAAAAATATTCTAGTCATGATGTTGACGCTGTTCATAGTTATGGCGATGGTTACAACAACAGAAGCGACCAGCAAAATCAAATTTGACAAGAAAAAACTGGCAGCCGCCGAACTTATCGACGCACCATCTAAACTTGAGCCACTTGTATTGAGCAAGGTATCACCAGAAGAAATTACAATCTTAGGTCAGGCTGAAGCAACCCAAGCACAAATGCTCAAATTCCTCTTAAAACGCAATCCTAAACCTCTGCTGAATTGTACACCGAAACAAATCGTACAAATTTACTACGAAGAGGCTGATCGTGAGGGTATTCGTCCTGATGTTGCGCTCTGTCAAGCCTTCAAGGAAACGGGCTTCTTCGCTTATGGCGGTGATGTTAAACCCAAGCAAAATAACTACTGTGGGCTTGGTGCAACCGGCAACAAAGAACCAGGCTACACATTTGAATCGCCACAGGTAGGAGTTCGTGCTCATATTCAGCACCTTCTTGCTTATACCTCGACTCGTTTACCTAAAGTGCAAATCGTTGATCCACGTTATACTCTCCTCCGCGACTTCCGCAAAGATGTCTTTGGCAAGACTACTCGCTGGGTTAATCTTAATGGAATTTGGGCACTTCCGGGTACTACTTATGGACAAGATATCATAAAACTCTGGCAACAGGCGCAGATGCCAGACGGTTCTGCTGAATCACTCTCTGCCGCAAATCGCAACATTAAACTCAATGCTCCTACTGCTGACATGTTTGTCTATCGCGGGCTTGTCTACTTCGCTCGTGGTGAAGCAGGTTCTATAAATGACTACTATAATGCCATTGATGATTTTGAATCTGCTGTAATCTTGAAACCAGAATCTGCTGATGCCCTCTATAATCTCGCTATTACCCGCGAAAAACTCGGTAAGAACAAGGAAGCCATAGAAGCCTATGACAAGTTGCTGGCGATTGATGATCAGTTTACTCAAGCATTTTACAATCGCGGTCGTCTCAAACTTCTCAAGGGTAACTATGATGAGGCTATCTCTGATTTTGAGCGAGTCCTGGAACTTGAGACCAGGTATGCCGATGCTCGTAATGAAATAGCCATTGCTCACTTTAAGCAGAAGATGTACCAAGAAGCGTACGAAGACATACAAGCAGCTTATGAGATCAACGACAGCAATAAAGTAATTCTCGCCAATAAATCAATCATTGAGTCTTGTCTGAAAACCAAGAAGTCAAGTAAATAGTACTTTGAGGTAAGAATATGACGCAAATGCAATGCAAATACCCTATTCGTTTCTTCTACGGTGGCGAAACCGGAAAATTCTCCAAAAAGTTATTCGGCAATCTCTCTTTCTTTGAGTCCAAATATGCAACGAAGAGTCCTATCCTTGGTGAAACCGGAATACCTGACGTGTTGTTGGACTTCAACGATGGTCTTCGATTGCAGATACCAAAGGGTAATTGGCATGTCAAAATCAGTGATTATTCCAGCAACTTTGTCTTTATGGACGAAGATATTTTAACTGGAGCTACCTTGATTTATGTTGAGAAGTTCTTTGTACATTGGGAGATCACTTTGGATTTAGACGGCAAGATTTGCTTCTATCATCGTTTTGATCCAACCGAACAGCAAGTTCATTTTACATTCCCTAATGGTGCTCTTGGTGACAATATAACTTTATTTCCATACATGATGACCTTCAAGAACTATTATAATTGTCAAGTCTCCTGCACGGTTCCGAAGTATATGCAGGACATTATAAAGATCTATTATCCAGACATAAAACTTAGTGACGACATTTCAGATGATAATTATGCTACTTACTACATGGTCGGCCAAAATTTTAATGAGCCAATCACTTCAACTGAAAATATAAGAATGATTCCGTTGAAAAAGTTTGGACACTCTATTGTAGGCTGGCATATAAATGTAAATGAGAAGGTCACTTTTCACCCGACAAAAGAGCGCAAAATAAAAGAGCCTTATGTTTGCATTGCAGTGCAGGCTTCCGGTACTCCAAAGGCCTGGTTAAATCCCAACGGTTGGAACTTCGTTGTCAAGTACCTCAAAGAACTCGGATATAGGGTAATTTGCATTGACAAAGAGAAAGAAACTTCTAATTATGGAAATGTTATACAAGTGCCGGAAGGTGCTGAAGATTTCACCGGAGATATATCTTTGATTGAACGAATAAACCTTTTAGCTTATGCTGAGTTCTTCATTGGTCTCAGCAGCGGATTGGCTTGGCTTGCTTGGTCAACGGATATTCCTGTCATAATGATTAGCGGCATCACAAAGCCTTGGTATGAGTTTAAAACGCCTTACAGAATTTACAATAATCTCGTTTGTAATGGCTGTTTTAATAATATGCAGTATAATCATAAAGAGGTATTTGCCTGCCCTAGATATAAGGACACCGATCAGATATATGAGTGTTCTAAGAAAATATCTGCACAACAAGTCATAGATTCAATAAATAAGTTAATTGCTGACAATCAATCCACCTAAACTTCAATGACTCCGTAATGTATCGGGCTGTACTTGCCACCGCAAATCTTCTCAAAACCTAAGCGCTTAAATTCAAGACTCTTAGAATTCTCTTTGAGGACAACAAGATATCTTGCAACGCGTCGCGCTTCTGCGATGGTCTCTAATGTAACTGCACGATGATCGGCAATATCTCTTAGTGGATTAAGCGCGGTGCTGCGTTCAAGTGGGTGACGGAACATAGGATCGAAGTATACAACGTCAAAAGAATTATCTGCAGCGCTCTCCAAGAACTCAATATAATCAGTATTGATAACTTTGATTCTTCGCATAGCTTGAACGACATTATCATTGTCGTCAGTGAAGTTTTGAAGTCCATGTTCAACGACAGCAGCAAGGTAAGGATTGACTTCAAGAGCAATGACACTGCCTTCCTCACCGACAGCAAAACTTTCAACGATTGCATCTGCACCCAAGCCCAATGTACAGTCCAGCACCTTCATACCGTGTTTAAGAGCCATAGTCTCAATGAGACGATCACCTTCGCCCTTGAGACTATTTTTTATACGCAAATGTGCAAGACTAGGGTGAAAGAATACTTCATTGTCACCAACAACAAGTCTCAGAGAGTTCTTCTTGGCGATTAATACATACTTAACATTGTGAAGTTGAGCAAGTGCGGAGATTGAAAGATTTTGCCGCTCAACAAATAGAATATTCAACTTAACGGCCATCGCCTTTGCAAGCTCTATTGATGATCTTTGATTCTTTCGACCGGTTGTGATTATCGCTCTGTCCATATCAGCCTACCACATATTGATTGCGGCCGTTTTCCTTCGCCTTGTAGAGGGCCTCGTCCGCCTGCTTGAGCATACTCTTAACGTTATAATCTTCAAAAGTTGTACGGCAACTTGTACAGCCTATGGAAAGTGTGACACCATAAATTCTCAACTCCGAATTGCGGTGAATGGCATTAACCAAGTCTTTGGTTATCATCTCTGTGACGGCAATGTTGGCGTCTGGAAGCAGTACGATAAACTCATCACCGCCAAAGCGGCCGGCAATGTCATGCTCTCTGACAACTGAGCGAATAGAATCGGCAACTTTCTTTAAAACCTTATCACCGATAGGGTGTCCAAAGGTGTCGTTGATATGCTTGAAGAAGTCAACATCAATGAGCATAATACCAAGGTATTGCTCCATTCCTTCTTGTGGCTTAAGCTTTTCAAAGGATTTGTCTACACGACGACGATTGTAGAGCTGCGTCAAGAAGTCCACTTCAGCATCGTGCATTATCTGTTGATTGAGCTTTTGGAGTTCGCTATATTGCATATTGAGCTTCAATTCGTTGCGACGAATCCTCATCATCAGCTTCTTGTTGCCAATCAGTACAAAGATTTGCCGCAAGCTTAACATTAACACCAATAAAATTGCCCATATGTAAAGAGTATGCAGAAGATTGTATTCAAACCCAACTAAGAAGAGTATCAAAAACGTGAATATATAAGGCATTAATATTCGGACATATCCTAACGCAGTACTCAGATTATAGTTGCTCTTGAAGTATTTATTATCCGTTTCAGAGTTTGGATACAATGAGGCAAATGCTAAAAACATGTAATAGAAAGACCACAATGGATCCGGTATAAGGTTTATATTTATCTTATATAGGATTGCCAGCAATTCGAGTAAATCCAGAGTGAAACAAATCAGAAAGGCAACTGCCATCAATAAGTTAGAAGGCGTGAAGAACTTCGTATCGTCAGCGCCAAAATAGAGCATTAACAAGCCAATAAGCAGTGCAAAGTCAAATACAGGATTGTATAATTGAGAGATTATCATCAGTGGATCTGATAATTCTGATTCGCTTATGATCGGCAGCATTATAAAATTATATAATATTCCGGCTGCAGCAAACATAGATATCAGCATATCAAAGGAAATACTGCGAAGGTCTGTCTTCTGAGTAAGTTTCAGATAATAGTATAAGCCGACATAACAAACACAAGTATTAATGAAATAGAATATATCACAAATAGACGGAGACACTGGTTCTTCACCGACTATATTACTCAGATAAGCATAAATTGTCTCGGCAATCAAATATATAAATGCTGCAACTGTAAAACATTTCCACGGCTTTTTTAGCTCACCTTTGTGAGCTTGAATACCACACCAAAATATTGGAAAGCACATCAAATTACCAATCAAGCCAAAGAGACTAGAATAGGTTGCAAAAGGTTCAATATGAAATATTAAAATTGCATAAAATATTGCTACAAAGCCAAAGTATATAGTAAAACCATA
Organism: Selenomonadaceae bacterium; assembly: GCA_017475745.1. Taxonomy (GTDB): domain Bacteria; phylum Bacillota; class Negativicutes; order Selenomonadales; family Selenomonadaceae; genus Quinella. Next base: position 9,699 of record JAFVEZ010000026.1, on the reverse strand, counting down.
TTTTCGCCATTTAACTAAGTCCACTTATAATCACCTCGTTAATACATTTCAAAAGGTTTTAATATTGATTAACAGATTTCGCTGCAAAACTTAGTATCCTTTCTCAAAAATTCTTGAGTTTTACTTCGCTTATATTGTATATTTTATCTAAAAAAAAAGCAAATAAAAAAGAGCAATCTCAAAGAATTAATTTTTTATTTATTTGGCAGGGAAAAAGACCCTTTATGTGGAATACTTTCAATTATCGTGATTCTTGTTAAACAATTCACGACAAGGTCAACATGAATAGCAATAAAGAGGGCGATGTTTTTGAGTAAAGGTGAATTGCTGAAACTGCTGGTTGTTGATGATGTTGTAGATAATCGCACCGCCATAAAGAAAATTTTTCAAAATGATTATCAAGTCATTGAAGCGGAGAATGAACAAGAAGCTTCTGAAATTATTAATGACGATGCGATAGATGTTGTGCTTGCTGATTTAAAGTTCATATCACACCTTAAAGACAACGGTAGAATCTCGACCGTTCCTCTGATCGCTATGACAAATTCAGCCGATCCTGAGGCAGGCGCCGCTGCGATAGATTCCGGCGCCTTTGAGTTCGTTACACGCCCTTATAATCGTATAGTTGTGAATTATCGCGTTCACAATGTCATGAGACATTACGAAGATGCCAGAAATGTAAAATCTATTCGTGAGGAGCAGATCAGCGAGCTTCACAGATACATTGAGATAGATTCTTTGACCGGTCTAATTAATCGCGAGACTTTCTATAAGCGAGCAGCAGCCCTCATGCAGTCAAACACTGACATCAAATATTATATAATCTATCTCGATATAAGCTGTTTTAAGGCTATTAACGATTTGTTCCATATAGAGACCGGTAACTTGATATTGAGAACAGCCGCCAATTATTTCAGAACTACAATCTGTCCTCCAATCGGTCTTTGCAGTAGAATTGAAGCCGACCACTTTGTCATTTGCATACCTCAAGACAAAGTTGATATTGAAAAGTTGATAATAGGACTCGATAGTACAATGCAGGCACTCGGCATAGGTCACAACATTCTATTCTACGCCGGTATTTATCCTGTTAATAATCCCGCCCTACCTGTTGACCAGATGTGTGATCGTGCAAATATGGCACTTCGCAAGGTCAAGGGTAACTATATGAATCGTTATTCCTACTACGATGCTGGCATGCGTGAGTTGATGTTACAAGATCAAATGATCGTCAGAGATATGGAGACTGCTCTTCAAGAGGAACAGTTTGCAATTTTCTTGCAACCGATCTACAACATCAAAAATAACTCCATAGTTAGTGCTGAAGCACTCGTTCGCTGGTTTCACCCTGTTAATGGCATGATTTCACCAGGTAAATTTATTCCTGTATTTGAACGCAATGGTTTTATTGTTAAAGTCGACCGCTTCGTTTGGGAAGAGGTCTGTAAATTTATCAAGAAGCAAAGAGAAGAGACCGGCGAAGTAATACCGATCTCTGTGAATGTTTCCAGGTTAAATTTCTACAATCTCGATCTGTTGGAGTTCCTGCTTGGCTTATTAGAGAAGTATGAACTTGAGCCGTGGATGCTAAAGTTGGAGATAACTGAAAGTGCCTACATGGACAACTCACATCAACTGATGTCAATAATCCGAGTCTTTCGTGAAGAAGGCTTTCCTGTATTGATGGACGACTTCGGCAGTGGTTATTCTTCACTAAATATGCTCAAGAATCTACCAATGGACGTTCTCAAGGTTGATATGGCATTTGTACGTGAGTTAGAAGAGTCCGAACGTGCCTATATGATACTCAAGTTCATTATGAATTTAGCACGTGATTTAGGAATGGACGTAATAGTTGAAGGCGTCGAGACGAAAAAGCAGTTAGACTACCTCGCTAACTTAGGCGCCGATAAGATACAGGGTTACTACTTCTCGAAGCCACTGCCTGTGCCAGATTTCAAGAAGTTAGTAGAAGACAGCAAGAAACCTGCTCAATAGGTCAATTCAACTGTTCAGCATGTTTCAAGTTGACTGATAATACTTTTGAGATTCCCGCTTCCTCGACAGTAATGCCGTAGATTCTGTCGAGAAATTCCATTGTAGTCTTGCGATGAGTTATCAATATGAATTGAGTATTTTTCGAAAACTCGCGCAGAAAGTCACCAAAGCGTACTAGATTAGCTTCGTCAAGCGGCGCATCTACCTCGTCAAGTATGCAAAACGGTGAAGGTCTGAATTTTAGAAACGAAAACAATAATGCTATAACGGTCAGCGCTCTCTCTCCGCCGGACAACATTGAGAGTGACTGGCGTCTTTTTTTAGGCAAAGTCACCGTTATCTCAACACCGGTATTTAATATATCGTCTTTATCCGTCAGTTCTAACTTTGCAACTCCACCGCCGAAGAGTTTTATAAATATCTCCGAGAAGAATATTTGTATCTTTTGGAAGGCATCTATAAATTGTGCGACGATCTTCTCGTCCATCTCAGTGATAAGTGCCTGTAAGTTTTCTTTTGCCTTTTTGAGATCGTTGAGCTGCTGATTCAAGAAGGTATGGCGCTTATAGAGTTCTTCGTATTCCTGCGGCGCATTTGGATTTACCGTTCCTATATCAATTAATTCAGCTTCAATGGCGGTCAAGCGATTGGATATGGCTTCTTCAGTCAAATCGGAATTAGCAGTCAATTCCTCATTATTTGGATCTGATTCCGCGCGTATTTTGTCCTCACAATCTTCAATCTTCATTTGAAGTTGAGATATGGCAAGTTCAATGTTATGAAGCTGATTTTTTGATGAGGTTACTTGTCGGTTTAAATCGCGCAGAACTTTTTCTGAGTTCACTGATTCCGCTTGCTTTTCCATCTTTGCGGCATACATAAACTTAACCTGCTCTTGACCTTGTTCTAATCGAGTTTGTGTTAGTTCATTTTCCTTAATCAATTTTGTAAGTAAAATGGCATTATTTGAAAGATTTTTTAGCAAGGCTTTTTCTTCTGTACGCAAATTTTTTAATGTCGATTCGTCATTGGAAATCTTACTTTGTAGAAGCTCAAACTGATTTTCTGTTCTGATTATCTTCTGCTCATTAACAGCACTGTCAATCTCCAATTTTTTGAGTTTTTTGGAGAGATTTTGAGTTTTTTCTTCAGTCTCATTTAAATCTGTCGAGTTGTTATTGAGGTGTATTTTTAAGCTTTCTAGCTCATTGTTTAGACTGTCGATAATATCAATGTAGTTTTGCTTATTCTCCTGCAATTCGGCAATAGACTGAGATTGTCCTTTTAACGAATTGATCAGCTTGTTTAATTCGTTCTGCTTTTCTTTGATTGACTTCTCAAGCTGCTTGATAGTGACTCTATTTTCGGCACTTTTGACATCAAGTGCATTGAGTTTTTTATTGAGTTCGTCAATATTTTTATTGATTGATAGCAATTTGTCGTTTGAGATGACATACTGTTGTTTGATATGTTCCAGGCTATCTTGTCCGCTAATTAAATCAGCCGTCAGCGTTTTGATTTCGTCGGAACGACTGAAGATATTGCTTTCGATCTGTTTGCTGCTGCCTCCGGAGATTGAGCCACCGACATTCAAGACCTCTCCTTCAAGAGTTACAATCCTAACGTTGTGACGCCGTGCAATTTTGAGGGCATTGTCGATCGTGTCAACTATCAACGTCCTGGAGAGAAGGAAGTCCGCAATTTTTTGCAGTTTAGGCTCAATTTGTACTAATTCACTGGCAAATCCAATGGCGCCGATATCTTCTACCCTTCGGAGAGTTGTATAAGGTGAGATTCTCGATAGTGGCAGGAAAGTGGCACGCCCTAACTTCGCCCGCTTCAAGAATTCAATAGCGGATTTGGCAGTCTCTTCGTCCTCAGTTACTATATTCTGGACACTGCTGCCTAGGGCAATCTCTATGGCCGTAGTAAACTTTTGCGGTACAACAAATAATTCGCCAACAGCGCCATATATCTTGCTTCTCCAAGGTTCCTTGCTCATTAGTACAGCTTTTGGTGCCCTCGCAAATCCCTCATAGTTCTGCTCCATTCTCTTGAGTATCTGAAGGCGACTTTCCACTGCCTGTAACTTACGACTTTGCTGCTCCTGCTCACTCTGAAGCTTTTTATTTTTCTGCACTTCACTGTCAAGTGAGTGTTTAAAATCATCTTGCTGACTTTTAATTTGTGCATACTCTTCATCATTAGACTGCTGCTGCGCTGTCAATGATTCATGTTCTTTGTTAAGCTGCTCTAGTTCTGCAGTAAGCTTGTCCTCATTTTTCTTGTAAGACTGCTGATTTTTATTAAAGGTTGTAAGGTCATGATCGACTATGCGCGCCTCATTCTGCGCTCTTGTAATCTTCTGTTGAAGTTCAGATAATTGCTTCTCAGAATTTCGGCGTTGAGCATTTTTGGTCTGCAGGAGTGATTCTAGTTTGGAATGTTCCTTCTGAGTATCCTTTAGGATACGCTGCTGATCTGTAAACTCCTCACGTTGTTTGGATAAAGTTTCTTTAAGTAAAGACAGATTGCCATTTGATGATTCTATATCCGCCAATAACTTTTGCTGATCTTTTTTAAATCTTGAATGTTCAAGTTGTCCTTGATTTTGCCGCTCTTTCAATCTTGTTATTTCAGCGGACGTAATGTCAAATTGTTGGCGAATACTTTCATTCTGTTCACTTTGCCGCTGCAGATTATTTTCAACATCATTCACTTCCTTATTGAGTCTCTCCTTAACAGCTTCTTCAGTATTGAGCTTGGTTTGCAGCTCAATGAGATTATCACTGACATATTGATGTGATTGAGACTTCTCTTCTAATTCGTCCGCGAGTTTCTGATGTCTTCGATTGAGTATCGTCAATGTAAGAGTTCGGCGCTCCATTTCAAGTGCATTGTATTTATTTGTGCGTTCTGCCTGAAGTTTTAGCGGATTTAACTGTGTTTCAATTTCGTTTATGATATCGGCAGCACGAATAAGATTAGCCTCAGTATCTTCAATCCTATGCAGTGTCTCGCGCTTACGGTTACGGTATTTAGTGATACCGATGGTCTCCTCAAAGAAAACGCGCCGCTCCTCTGGTTTTGCCTTGAGTATATCGTCGACGCGATTTTGACTTATTATACTTATTCCACCGATACCAATGCCGGTATCAGCAAACAAGTCGCTAATGTCCTTGAGACGGCAGCGACTACGATTGATATAAAACTCGCTCTCGCCGGTACGGAATATTTTGCGCTGAATGTCAATCTCCTTAAATTCAACCGGCAAATCACCATCATTCTCGAAGTTAAGCAAAACTTCTGCAACACCGGCAGCACGCCTTGTACTGCTGCCTTTGAAGATCACATCTGCAATCTGATTGCCACGGATATTTCGGACATTTTGCTCACCTAGCACCCAGCGGATTGCATCGGAAATATTACTCTTTCCGCTGCCATTGGGTCCAACTATTCCTGTGATTCCATTGCCAAATTCTATTTCGATCTTGTTGGCAAAGGATTTAAATCCATACATCTCTAATCGATTAAGATGCAAACAATAATCACCCTTTATATTTTTATATTATTCAATACACTAAACATTTGATTTACATTCTTTTAACGATTTTAATTGAATGAGGACTTGACGAAATCTATAAATTTATTGTAATTATTTGGAAGTACTTTACTCTTTCCCCAAGCCAATAAAACGTCAAAATTCATTGACGGTGAAATATCCTTACGACAGAAGTCCGTTTCGGTATTTAGTACAAAGTTAGGCAAAAGTGATATACCAGCTTCATTCGTCACAAGCTGTTTGATAGTTTTGAGCTGCGAAGTACACAACAGAATATTAGGACTATAGCCGCATTTGGCACAGTATTCACAAATCTTTCTGTGCTGATAAGTGCCACTTTGCTGTAAAATGAACTTTTCATTTTTGAGGTCGTCAAAACTTACTTTGTCGCGCTTTGCTAATTTGTGATTCTTCGGCAGGCACAGACTATATCTATCACTCAATAGTTTGATAGAAAGATTGCGTTTGATATTTGCTGGTGTTATCAATATTCCAAAATCCAAAGTGCCGTCCTTAAGTTTCTGACAAATCTCAACAGAGTCGCCAAACTCTTGTATATCCAATTCAATCTTGGGATATGCTGCTTGAAACTTTATAAAGAAGTCCGGAAAGAGATAAGCCTCAAACATAGGTGGTAGGCCAAATTTAATGGTATTTTCTTTTCTAATCTTAAACTGCTGCATACTCTGTTTTGCTTCCTCAACGTCCTGCATTATCTTCTGAGCAAATTTAAGAAATGCCTTGCCCTCAGCCGTCAATGATATTTTCTTCTGAGTTCGGTCAATCAATGTCAACTGTAATTCAGCTTCCAGAGCCTTAATTGCCTTTGTAATTGACGGCTGCGATACATGAAGATTTTGAGCTGCACGAGTGAAGTTCTCAAATATTCCTACATTACAAAAATATTCTAACTGCCGCAATTCCACCTTGGTCACCTTCTTGAGAAAAAAGCACGAGATAAGAGGGTTGAGACTTAAGTCTTTTCCCTCCTATCTCTTATCCGTTGTTATCTTTAACCCTTATCTTTATCCTTCGTTAAAGTCATAACATTACTTGACAAATCAGCATAGTCACTATCAAACGAAGTCGCATAATCAATAGATATTACAGCCTTATCATCAGGCTTGTCAATAATATTAGTGATGGAACTGAGATCGCCGCCTGTATCTCCAAAGTCCACCAACACAGTATCAGCAAATATATCCTCAGCAGCGGAAATACCTTCACTATAATCGTGCTCTACATATGCCGCCGCTTCAACCTTAGTAACCTTTGTTGCCACATTGTAAGGCACCTTAATTCCGCCGATATCTACATAGCTCGTTACATCATAATAAGTCGTGCCTGAATCTGTACCTGTTCCGGAGTACGAAGCCGTAGACTCCGCACTTGTCACAAAGGCAGTCGATCCCGAAATATCAAGTACGCCTACCGCCTTCTTACTCTTGTTGACAGTAATTTTGTAATTTGTGTCACTGACCTTAGTGGCAGTTGCAAGACTTTGACCCTTGGAAAGCGTAAGAACGTCATCAGTCTTGAAATTAGTGATCTTGTCATCACCTGCAGTATAGGTGATTGTAGCCTTGCCGCGAGTAGAATTGTTTGAGAGGATTATAGTGTCATTGCCTTTGGAGCCGGTGATATTGTCCGCCTTGTCGTTGCCAATGATTGTAACAGCAGTCTTTCGAGAACTTGCTACTACCGTTGTAACTTCCGAATTGACAGACTTGCCCAAATCAACAGTATCTCCGTCAGATGCACCTATAGTCACGGAAGTTCGTCCATAGACTTGAGCAGTCGTTACCTTGCTGTCAAGATCAATGATTGATATCTTTTGATCTTTCTTCTTCTTGATAGCTTTCTGTATAGTTAAAGTACCTTTATCAGTGGTGAATACAAGGTCATTACTTTTGTATTCGGCGCTCAATAGATTTGTGTCACTAAAGCTCACGATATCTGTACCGGCAACGTAATCGGTGATTGTATCATTGCCACCGGCATAGATAAAGAGATCAGCACCTTTGCCACCAGTGATAACATCATCACCTGTACCGCCTTTGATGGTATCTGCCTTAGTGCCGCCTTTGATAGTGCTTACTGTACTTCCGGTTGCGAAGTTATTACCTGTAATATAGATTGATGATGTCTTCTTTGAAGCGTCAATCGTCTTAACGGTGTGGAGTGAATCATCAGCGCCTGCTGCGTTGTAAGTAGCAGTGGTATCCTTCTTGGCAAATACCTTCTCATAGTAGTCATTGAACACTCTGGTATCACTACCAATGTTAATGCTCTTATCCTTGCCGTTGAGGACCGTCAAAGTGGTATCAGTACTCTTATTCTTGAAGGACATAACGACATTCTTGCCATCAACATAGTAAGTGTCAAATGTAAGGCTGGCAATCTGTATAGAGTCATTGTTCTTTGCTGTAATGGAATAATCACCAATAGTATCTCTACCACCGCTGTAAATGAATACATCATTACCCTTGCCGCCGGTTACGTAGTCATTGCCAAGTCCCGCTTCAATGGTATCTGCCTTGGTGCTACCCTTAATGGTGTTGTCGTACTCATTGCCAACCAAGTAAACCGCTTTGGTGCGCTTGGAAGCATTCATTACAGTGACATCAGAGTTGGCAATAACAGTGTCGCCGTCAGAGTTTCCAACCGTTAGAGTCGGGCTGCCAAAGGTCTGAGCATAAGTAACGCCAGAACTATCAATGATAGTAACCTTCTGAACTTTCTTCTTCTTGACCATATTCTGTAATGTCAAAGTGCTTGTCGCTGTAGTGGTGCCTGTGTCCTTGAGAGTAAAGACAACCTCATTGCTACTGTTAAGCTTGGCACTGACAATCTCAGATTTGGTAAACTTAATGACATCGGAGCCAGCAGTGTAGTCGGTGATTATAACATCTCCGCCGAGATACTCAACAGTATCCTTGCCTTTGCCAGTGGTGAGGGTTTCATTACCGGTACCAAGCTGTATGTAATTAGCCTTGGAATTGCCAATCAGCATGACATCATTTGTACGAGCAGAAGCATCAATGGTGAGTACAGAAGCATCTATGGCAGTATTGACAGTTGCAAAGTCACTATTGGTAACCTGCATATAAGAAGTCCCGAAAGTTTGACTGAGTAGCGTATTGCTGGTGGTAGCATCTATAAAGGTAATCTTACTGCCAACTCCATTGTTGACGCGAATAGAACCTTTTGTAACAGTGAAAGTAATATCGGTTGGAGACTTCTTGACAGCAGCAGCCTTAGTGACTTTGGAGCCACTAAGCATAATTACATCACCGGAAGTATAGTCAGTGATAACGTCCTTGCCATCGCCTTTTGAATAGAAAAATACATCATCACCCAAACCGCCCGTTAGGGTATCAGCACCCTTACCACCGATCAGAGTATCATTGCCCTCAGCGCCGTTGAGAGAATCAGCTTTAGACCAACCTGTAACTGTCTCAGAAGTAGAGAAGCCTTGGACGGTAACAGTACCCTTACCATACATCTTGGTTGAGAGTTTACCGTCAGCATCAATGACATTAATCAACTGTCCCTTTGCATCGTTAAGAGTTATAGTGCCTTTACCGATCTTGAGAATAACATTGTTCTTCTTGAGTGATGAAGAAGTGATTTCGCCCGCGCCTATACTGATTGAATCAGATTCACCAAAGCCAATGAGGACATCTTTGCCGTCGCCGCTGGAATAGACAACAGTCTCACTTGAGCCATTAAGATTTATGGTATCTTTACCTGTACCGCCATAAATAGTTACATTATTGCCGGAATTGGTAACCTGGTCATTACCTGCAAGAGCATAAATGGTCTTGTTGTTGCCGGCATTAGTGATAGGCGAATAAAGCTTTTTGTTCTTTCCTTTGCCTTGTTTAGTTCCATTGTCGTTGTATTCAGTGCCATAAACAACATCAGAGGAGCTATAATTTTTAGCAAGCCAGCGAAGGAACATATAACCAGCAGTATAAGAACCTGTACCTTCTACTGCTTTTGAACTAGTACCCATAGCAAGAGTAAGATTAGAGAGACTACCAGCAATAGTGCCCAATGAATACCAACGCTCATCATCAATACCATGAGTAAGTTCTGCCATACCTTCTTTAAGCCATGCCGGTAAATTGACAAAG
>JAFVEZ010000025.1 GCA_017475745.1 Selenomonadaceae bacterium | reverse complement strand
TAAGGTTTAGACACGAGCCTAATGCTATCGTTAATTGTTCCAAAGGGAACATTGGTAGTGAAAGTCTTAAGGAACAATTCTTTAGTTGGAAATGCTTACTGCCTTCGTTATACTTATTAATTGAACGAAGATGAGTAGCACGACTAACTAAAAAACAGTCTTGCCGACTTTCGAGTTTGCAGGGAAATCTTTAAGTACTTAAGAACCCCTCGAATTTATTCGTGGGAGTGTCAGTAAAGGAAGGATATTATGATTACATTTCTAATTGCACTTGTCGCTCTAATTGGCGGTTATATGATTTATGGCAAGATTGTCGACAACATCTTCAAGCCCACTGATGCGCCGACACCTGCTATAACCAAGGCTGACGGTGTTGACTTCATTGTGCTGCCGACGTGGAAAGTCTTTATGATTCAACTTCTCAACATTGCCGGACTTGGTCCAATCTTTGGCGCTCTTGCCGGTGCACTTTGGGGACCTGCTGTCTACCTTTGGATTGTTTGCGGCACTATCTTCGCCGGCGCTGTCCACGATTATCTCTCCGGTATGATCTCTCTGCGCGAAGGCGGCAAGTCTCTGCCTGAGATTGTTGGTGAGTATCTCGGTGAGACAACGCTTACCATTATGCGTGTATTCCTTGTGCTGTTAATGATCCTCGTCGGAGCAGTCTTCACAGTTGGTCCTGCAGGTCTGTTGAAGATGCTCACTGGAATCGACATCACCACACTACTTGTGATAATTCTTTTCTACTACTTCCTTGCAACGCTATTGCCGATTGATAAGCTAATAGGACGCCTTTATCCGATTTTCGGCGTCTGCTTCATCATCATGGCACTTGGTGTCATGGGTGGAATGCTGATTAACTCAAGTGCTTCAATGCCTGAAATGCAGCTTGCAAATCTCTATCCTGCTGAGGGTGACAACAAGTTACCCATTTGGCCGTTGATGTTCATAACAGTAGCTTGTGGTGCTATTTCCGGTTTCCACGCAACTCAATCACCTATGATGGCACGCTGTCTCAAGAGTGAGAGACTCGCCCGTCCTGTCTTCTATGGTGCCATGGTCTGCGAAGGCATTATCGGTCTCATTTGGGCGGCTGCAGGTATAACCTTCTATGAGTCAACCGGTGGACTGGCTGCTGCTCTCTCTGCAAATGGTCCCGGTGCTGTCGTTCATGCTATCTGCAACGGCTTCATGGGTGGCGGTATTGGTGTTGCCCTTGCAATGATTGGCGTTGTCGTCTGTCCTATCACTTCCGGTGATACAGCTCTGAGATGTGCTCGCCTTATCCTTGCTGATTGGCTTGGAATGGCACAGGAGCAAATTAAGAACCGCCTTATCTTGGCATTGCCGATAATCGTGATTGCAGGTATCATCACTCAGCTTGACTTCAATGTCATTTGGCGCTACTTTGCTTGGCTCAATCAATCACTTGCAACAATCGTCCTCTGGACAGGCGCAGTCTATCTGTATATGATGAAGCCCGAATCAAAATCTTACTTGATAGCAATGATTCCGGCAATATTCATGTCAATCGTAACGTTTACATATATACTTCAAGCCAAAGAAGGTCTGGAGCTTTCCACAATGATTTCCTATCCGGCAGGCATCGTCTTTGCGGTCTTCTGCCTAATTCTCTGCATTAAGACACGAATGGTGAAGCAACATTCAATTTAGCTTGATGATTTCATTAATTGAGCCATAATCAATCTCACGATAGATGTTTATGGCTCTTTTATTTATGAATTTAAAATTTGCCTTGATATTCGTTTGTACAAGTGTATAATAGAGAATTATTGTAAGAGAGTCCGAAACTGATACGGGTAAATTGTGGCAGACCTCTCAATGGGCATTGATTTTGGCAGTTATATGAAGGTGTCGTTTTTATGTACGATTTACTTATCTTTACATTTGTATTTGCAACTGTAGTTGCTTCTCTTCTCTTAGCTCTGTTATTCAAGTACATTCGTGATATTTGGCGTTATAGCAGTTTTGGTGAAAATAAAATGGGCTGTTTAATAGCCCTAATAATTTGTATATATTTTGGTAGCCAATATCAACTTGATTGGGAATCTAGTGTCGATTTAGATGATTTGCAATCAGCTAAGGGTACCTTAAAATCGCGAATCAGTTTAGATATTCCGGATTCTAGGGACCTTGACATTCGTGATAGCTATTTCACATTGAGCGGCAGAGGTGTCAATAATGGATATTGGGACTTCAGCCGCTGTGGAAGCGCCGGAGATGTAATTATTAACTGCAAGGGTAAACCTCTCACCATTTGGCACAAAGACCGCCTTGTTTATCAAGTGGAAGCGGACGAAGAGATCATTTACAGCGTCTTTAGAAGTAATATCAGGGTCTTCATAGCGAATTTGACAAATCTAATCTTTTATATCTTTAGAATTTACTATCTTCCGATAGCATACTTTGCAGTTGGTCCGTATATAGAAGAACTACGCGAAATTAGAAGAAGATAAAATCGGTATTATTATTATCCTGTTATCCAACTTACAAGGTAGATTGCCAGCGGAATCGTAACGAAGGCTATACCAATGAAGTCAATGTAAACGCCGGTCTTTATCATCT
>JAFVEZ010000024.1 GCA_017475745.1 Selenomonadaceae bacterium | reverse complement strand
GAAAAAGGTCTCCGCTTCGCTATTCGTGAAGGCGGTCACACTGTCGGCGCAGGTCGTGTTATCGACATTGAGCAGGCTTAATGCCCGTTAGAGATAAACTTAAGTAGATTAACAGTGGTCAGTGATCATTATGATTGAAAATAAGCCGATTACTGACCGCTGATTAATGCTGATTAAATTGCGATGACATGGCAGATGGCTCGACAAAGATCGAGGGAACTACCATGGAGAAACGTTAAGAGCTATGACTCTTGACTGAGGAGGAAAACCAAATTGCCAAAACAAGCAAGTCAAAAGATCAGAATTCGTCTCAAGGCTTATGATCATAAATCACTTGATCAGAGTGCGGCGAAGATCGTTGAAACGGCGAAGAAAACTGGAGCGATGGTTTCCGGTCCGATTCCTTTGCCGACTGAAAAGAACATCTATACCATTCTTCGTTCACCACATGTAAATAAAGATTCTCGTGAGCAGTTTGAAATGAGAACCCACAAACGTCTCATTGATATTCTGCAGCCGACTAATAAGACGGTTGACGCTCTCATGCGTCTTGACCTTCCTGCCGGTGTTGACATCGAGATCAAGGTTTAACTAGGAGGTGGACACAGTGGCAAAATTACTTATGGGAATTAAACTTGGAATGACGCAACTCTTCGCAGAGGATGGCAAAGTCATTCCAGTAACAGTTGTTGCTTCTGGTAATAACGTAGTTATCAAAAATAAAAATATCGAGAGTGACGGCTACTATGCTGTTCAGCTCGGATTTGGTGAAATCAAAGAGAAAAACGTTACTAAACCAATGCAAGGTCACTTCAAAAAGTCTGAAGTAAAGCCTGTGAAGTTCATTCGTGAGCTTCGTCTTGCCGGTGAGTCTGAATACAAGATCGGTGATGTTCTCGGTGTCGATATCTTTGAAGCCGGTGAAGTCATCGACGTTGTCGGTACTTCTAAGGGCAAGGGCTTTGCAGGCGGTATCAAACGCCACAACTTTGCGCGCGGACCTATGGGACATGGTTCAAAATCTCATCGTGAGCCAGGTTCAACCGGTGCAATGCTTTCAGGTCCAGGCGGTCGCGTCCTCAAAGGTAAGAAGTTGCCAGGACGTATGGGTGGAACACGTACTACTGTACAACATCTCAGAGTAGTTAGAGTTGATGCCGATCGTCAGTTGCTCCTCATTAAAGGTGCAATCCCAGGTCCAAAGAAGGGCTTGGTTCTCATTAAGAACACAATTAAGCCGATTCGTGAGAAGCAGGCAGCGACAGAGCGTACGCATAGCGCAGCTAAGAAGACTTCTAAGCGGTAAAGAGAGGTGATACAGGAAATGGCGAAAGTAACCGTATACGACATGACGGGCGCAGCTAAGGGTGAGTTTGAGTTGAATGATGCTGTGTTCGGTGTCGAAATGAATGCCGGTTTAGTACACCAGGCAGTGGTAAGACAGCTTGCAAGTCAAAGACTTGGAACACATAAAGTCAAAAATAGAGCAGAAGTACGTGGCGGCGGACGTAAGCCGTGGCGTCAGAAGGGAACAGGACGCGCAAGAGCAGGTTCAAGAAGAAGCCCACTTTGGAGATCAGGCGGTGTGATCTTTGGACCTACACCACGCTCCTATTCATTCACAATGCCACGCAAACAGCGCCGTCTTGCGTTGAAGTGCGTGTTGAGTGATAAAGTTCGCAGCGGTGATCTGATAGTGCTTGAAGAGCTTGACTTTGAAGCACCAAAGACCAAGCAAATGGTAAAATTGCTGAGTGACTTTAAGATTGAGAGTAAGGCTCTCTTCATCACTGAGGAACCTAAAGAAAACGTTCAGAGATCATCAAACAACTTGCAAGGCGTGAAAGCTTTGGGAGCACTTGGGTTGAATGTCTATGACATGCTCAACCACGAAAAGCTGTTCCTGACCAAGAACGCAGTTACAAAAATTGAGGAGGTGTTTGCATAATGGAAGCGAGAGATATTCTGATTAAACCGCTTATCACTGAAAAATCAACAGAATTGATGGCGGAAGGCAAATACGTCTTCAAAGTGGCGAAAGCCGCAAACAAGATAGAAATAGCACGTGCCGTGAAGGAAATTTTCAATGTGAAAGTTGAAAAAGTCAACACGGTGAACGTGAAAGGCAAGACGAAGCGGATCGGACGCACCTCTGGCAAAAGAGCAGATTACAAAAAAGCCATCGTTAAGCTGGCAGCCGGTGAAACGATCGAGTTCTTCTCAGCTTAATCCAAGATAAATGGATTAGAATAAAATAATTCCAAGAACAGGAGGTATAAAATTGGGAATTAAATCCTTCAAACCTTACACTCCCGGCAGACGCTTCATGACTGTCTCTACATTTGAAGAGATCACCACAGACAAGCCTGAAAAATCCCTGCTTGCTCCGCTGAAGAAACACGGCGGACGCAATCAGCAGGGTCGTCTGACCGTTCGCCATCAAGGCGGAGGACATAAGCGTCGTTATAGAATCATTGATTTCAAACGCAACAAAGACGGAATCCCCGCAACAGTTGCTACCATTGAATATGATCCTAATCGCAGTGCTCGCATTGCTCTTCTAAACTATGTTGATGGTGAGAAAAGATATATTCTTGCGCCAAATGGCTTGAAAGTCGGCGATAAAATTGAGAGTGGCGCTGAGGCTGACATCAAGGTTGGCAATGCACTTCCTTTGAAAAACATTCCAGTTGGTACTATGATTCATAATGTCGAGTTGAAAATCGGCAAGGGTGGTCAGATGGTGAGAAGTGCGGGCGCTGCCGCACAGCTCATGGCAAAAGAGGGCAATTATGCACTTCTGAGAATGCCGAGCGGTGAAATTCGTAACGTCCACATTAACTGCCGTGCTACAATCGGACAGGTCGGCAACCTCGATCACGAAAATATTACTATCGGTAAAGCAGGCCGCAATCGTTGGCTTGGCAAGAGACCTGAAAACCGCGGTGTCGCGATGAACCCGAATGATCACCCACATGGTGGTGGTGAAGGTCGTAGCCCAGTCGGTCGCAAACATCCTGTTACTAAGTGGGGTAAATGCGCTATGGGTGCTAAGACTCGCCGTAAGAAGGCTTCAGATAAACTGATAGTCCGTCGTAGAAAGTAAAATCAAATGTTGAATAAAAATCAGAGAAGAGGTGAATAAAGACTTGGCAAGATCAGTAAAAAAAGGACCGTTCGTCCAGGATAAATTGCTGAAAAAGATCGAAGCGCTTAACGCTGCCAACGATAAGAAAGTGATTCGCACTTGGTCAAGAGCATCAACAATACTGCCGGAGTTCATTACTCACACAATCGCAGTGCATGATGGCAGAAAGCATGTGCCAGTTTACATCACTGAGGATATGGTAGGACACAAACTTGGCGAGTTTGCACCAACGAGGACATTTAAAGGTCACGCAGGCGAAGAAAGAAAAACCTCGCTGAAGTAATCAAATAGATATCACAAAACATCAACGAGAGGAGGAAGAAAATTGGCAGAAAAACAAGAAGCCAAATCAATCGCCAAATACGTCCGCGTGGCACCTAGAAAAGTTCGCATCGTAGCTGATCTGATTCGCGGTAAGGGCGTTGAAGATGCATTTGCCATTCTGAGGTTTACCCCAAAACGCGGAGCAGTCCTGCTCGAAAAAGTTTTGAGGTCAGCAGTTGCCAATGCTGAAAATAACTTTGATATGAACGTTGACAAACTCTACGTCTCTTCATGCTTTGTCGATCAAGGTCCGACGCTCAAAAGAATCCACCCACGCTCTCGCGGTCAAGCTTTCAGCATATTGAAGCATACATCTCACATTACCGTGATCGTGAAAGAAAAGGAAGACTAAAAATAAAAGATAGGAGGTAAAATCTTTGGGTCAGAAAGTTCATCCACATGGTATTCGTCTTGGAATTGTCAAGACTTGGGACGCCAAGTGGTATGCCAGTGATAAAAAAGGAGAGTTTGCGCGTTCACTCCATGAAGACATCAAAATTCGCAAAGAGCTTAAAAAGCAGCTTGCAGCAGCAGGCGTCTCCAAAATCGAAACCGAAAGATCAAAAAATCGCCTGAAGCTGACAATCCACACAGCCAAGCCTGGTATGGTTATTGGACGTGGCGGTTCAGGCATTGAGCAAATCAAAGAAAGTCTCAAACCACTTACAAGCAAGAGAGTTGATATTAATATTGCCGAAATTAGACAGCCGGATATGGACGCAACACTCGTTGCTGAGAATATCGCCGCACAGCTTGAGAGAAGAATTGCCTTCCGTAGAGCTATGAAACAGGCTGTACAGCGTACCATGAGACTTGGTGCTAAAGGCATTAAAGTTGCAGTTGGCGGTCGTCTCGGCGGCGCTGAAATTGCAAGAAAAGAGTCTTACCGTGAGGGCAGTATTCCACTTCATACTTTGAGGGCTGACATCGACTACGGTTTGGCGGAGGCTAACACAACATATGGACGTATCGGCGTTAAGGTTTGGATCTTCAAAGGTGAGATTCTTCCTGAGAAGAAAGTAAAGGACGTTGAGAACGTGCCAACAGAAGGGAGCGATACCTAATGCTGCTTCCAAAGAGAGTAAAATATCGCAAACAATTCCGTGGACGCATGAAGGGCAAGGCACATCGCGGTAATACCGTGGCACATGGTCAGTATGGTCTCGTTGCTCTTGAACCTGCTTGGATCACCAACAGACAGATTGAGGCAGCGCGTATCGCAATGACTCGTTACATTCGTCGTGGTGGTCAAGTCTGGATTAAAATCTTCCCGGACAAGCCTGTAACTGCAAAGCCGGCTGAAACTCGTATGGGTAGCGGCAAGGGTTCACCAGAATACTGGGTAGCAGTTGTCAAGCCAGGTCGTGTCCTCTTTGAGATGGCCGGTGTCACTCGTGAAGTTGCCAAAGAAGCAATGCGTCTTGCAGGTCATAAATTGCCAATCAAGACCAAGTTCGTCGAGAATGAAGGTCAAGGTGATGTCTACGTTCCTGTTGTTGAGGAAAGTCTTAAAGAGATGAAACATGACATTCACGTAGATCATGAACACGAGAAAGAGGCTGAGGCGGCTGAGGCTAAGGCTGAAGCAAAAGAAGGCGGTGACGCAAATGAAAGCAAATGAGATTCGTGAAATGAATTCCGAAGAGCAGAAAGAGAAGCTCGCGTCACTTAAAGAAGAACTCTTCAATCTTCGTTTCCAGCATGCCACTGGTCAGCTTGAAAATCCAATGAGAATCAAAGAAGTCAAAAAGTCCATTGCCCGCATTAAGACAATACAGCGTGAGCAGGAACTTGAGACGGCAAAGGCTTAATTAAACGTGAAGTTGTTAGAAAGGTGGTGTAAGAGTGAGCGAAGAGCAGAAGCGCAATGAGCGTAAAGTAAGAGCAGGCATCGTCGTCAGTGATAAGATGGATAAGACGATTGTCGTCAAGATAGAGGAACTTGAACAGCACAAACTCTATAAAAAGTCTGTTAAAAAAACGGTGAAGTTCAAGGCACATGACGAAAACAATGAGGCTCATGTCGGCGATAAGGTTTCTATTATGGAAACTCGCCCGCTCTCCAAAGAAAAGCATTGGAGACTAGTCAAAATTCTCGAAAAGGCTAAGTAATCGCTTGATTAATAAAATAGGCTATAACTAATCATCGGAGAGGGGGAAGAAAATTGATTCAACAACAGACCAGATTGACTGTTGGCGACAACACCGGCGCTAAAGAGATCATGTGTATTCGTGTTCTTGGCGGTTCCTATCGTCGTTATGCCAACATTGGTGACATCATCGTTGCTACGGTTAAGTCAGCAGCTCCAGGCGGTCAGGTCAAAAAGGGCGAAGTCGTTAAAGCGGTCGTCGTTCGCAGTGTGAAAGGCCTTCGCCGTGCTGATGGTTCTTACATTCGCTTCGACGAAAACGCGGCTGTCATCATCAAAGAAGACAAAACACCGCGTGGTACTCGTATCTTTGGACCTGTCGCAAGAGAGCTTCGCGAAAAAGACTTTATGAAGATAATCTCACTCGCACCGGAAGTTTTGTAAGGAAGGAGGTGCCGATTTGTCACTCGTTAAACTGCATGTTAAGAAAGGCGACAACGTCGTTGTTCTCTCCGGCAAGGATAAAGGCAAGCAAGGTAAGATCATTGAAGCTATGCCGAAGAAGGGCAAGGTTGTCGTTGAAGGTATCAACAAAGTTAAGCGCCATACCAAGCCGAGTTTGAAGGCACCACAGGGCGGTATTATCACCAAAGAGGCTCCGCTCAATGTTTGCAAGGTTATGCTTGTTTGCCCTGCTTGCAATAAACCGACACGCATTGCACATAAGCAAGTCAATGGCAAAAATGCTCGCGCCTGCAAGAAATGCGGCGAAGTAATAGATCAGACTGACTGAAACTCAATAAACAAAGAGAGGAGGCAGAAAATTGAACAGACTTAAAGAAAAATATCAAAAGGAAGTTGTTCCTGCACTGATTGAAAAATTCTCTTACAAAAATGTCATGCAGGTTCCAAAACTTGAAAAGATCATTATCAATATGGCTGTCGGTGATTCCGTTGGTAATCCTAAAGCACTTGAGGCAGCAATAGGTGATTTGACACTCATTGCCGGACAGAAGCCAATCGTCACCAGAGCTAAAAAGTCACTCGCAGCGTGGAAACTTCGTCAAGGTATGGCTATTGGTTGCAAAGTTACGCTTCGCAGTACTCGCATGTATGAATTCCTTGATAAGTTTATGAATGTTGCGTTGCCGCGTGTTCGTGACTTCCGTGGAGTCAACAGCAAGTCCTTTGATGGTCGTGGCAATTATGCTATTGGTCTCAAAGAACAACTTATCTTCCCAGAAATTGACTACGATAAAATCGACAAAATCCGCGGAATGGATATCGCAATCGTCACAACGGCTAATACCGACGAAGAGGCACGTGAGTTCCTCTCATTGATGGGCATGCCTTTCGCCGCGAACAAGTAAGGGGTGATTACTAAACATGGCAAAAAAGGCTTTGATTGAAAAGTGGAAAAAAGAACCTAAGTTCTCAACCAGACGCTACAATCGCTGCAAGATTTGCGGCAGACCACACGGCTACATCAGAAAGTTTGACATGTGCCGTATCTGCTTCCGTGAGCAGAGCTATGCCGGCGCAATTCCAGGAGTAACTAAATCAAGCTGGTAAGACGGCAAGAATGAAAGGAGGATATCGGTTTCCATGGCAATGACTGATCCTATCGCAGATATGTTGACACGTATTCGCAATGCTAACTCCGTTAATCACGACAAAGTGAAAATTCCGGGTTCAAAGATTAAGATTGCGATTGCGGAAGTCTTGAAAGAAGAAGGTTTTATAAAAGATTATACCTTCACGGAAGACAATAAGCAGGGCATTTTGACAGTGTTCCTCAAGTATGGTCAAGAACGTGAAAAGGTTATCACCGGCATTCAGCGCATCTCAAGACCGGGTTTAAGACAGTATGCAAAGATGAGAGAGCTTCCGCGCGTGCTTGGTGGTCTCGGTGTCGCAATAATCTCCACTTCAAAAGGAATTATGAGCGATAAGCAGGCCAGGAAAGTCGGACTCGGCGGCGAGGTTATCGCATACGTCTGGTAAAGTTTTGAGGAAAAATTAACATTCTCAAAACGTATTTAGGAGGTGCAAAGATGTCAAGAATTGGAAGGGCACCGATTGAAATTCCAGCCGGCGTAACCGTAAAAGTCGGCGACGATAATCTGGTGCAAGTCAAGGGTCCAAAAGGAGAACTCTCCCGCAAGATCCGTCCGGAAATGAAAATAACCGTTGAAGGTAACGTCCTTACGGTGACGAGACCTTCCGATATAAAAGAACATAGAAGTTTGCATGGTCTTTCACGTACACTCATCAATAATATGGTGGTTGGCGTGACAACCGGCTTCTCAAAAGAGCTTGAGATCAATGGTGTAGGTTATCGTGCAGCTAAACAGGGCAAAAATCTTAACCTTTCGCTCGGATTCTCTCACCCTGTTATCGTTGAGCCGCCTGCTGGTATTGAGTTTGATGTCCCGTCGGCAACTACAATCACCGTAAAGGGCATTGATAAAGAACTCGTCGGTGCGATTGCGGCGAAGGTCAGAGGTTATCGTGAACCTGAGCCTTACAAGGGCAAGGGTATCAAATACGCTGGTGAGCATATCCGACGTAAGGAAGGCAAAGCTGGCGCAAAGGGTAAGAAGTAAAGTCATAAGAACGCTGACAGCATAAATCACTTGATGGAAGGAGTGAAATATCGTTGATTCAAAAGGCTGATAAAAATCAAACTCGTCAGAAGCGTCATATGAGACTTCGCAATAAAGTCCGCGGAACGGCAGAGCGTCCTCGTTTGAATGTCTTCCGCAGCTTGGCGCATATCTATGCACAGATTATCGACGATACTCAAGGCATTACACTTGCAGCAGCAAGTTCAATGGATAAAGACTTTAAAGGCAAGGGTGGAAATATCGCAGCGGCTAAATCCGTTGGTGCTGCGATCGCTAAGAAAGCGCTTGATAAAGGCATCAAGACAGTTGTCTTTGATCGCGGAGGTTACATCTACCATGGTCGTGTGGCGGCACTTGCCGAGGCAGCTCGTGAGGCCGGTCTTGAATTCTAAATAGGAGAGAGGTGAAAATTGTGCCTAGAAATGATAGAGATAACAGAGACAGAGATAATAAAAACGAAGTTACTGAGAAGCCGGAGTTTGAAGAGAAGGTCGTCTATATCAATCGTGTAGCTAAGGTTGTAAAAGGTGGCCGCAGATTCTCATTCAGCGCTCTTGTAGTAGTTGGTAACGGTGAAGGTAAGGTTGGCGTCGGTCTTGGTAAAGCGGCGGAAGTTCCTGAAGCTATTCGTAAAGGCGTTGATGATGCCAAGAAAAACCTCGTTGAGGTTGCGCTTAAAGATCGTTCGATTCCACATGGTACTGTCGGAGTGTTTGGTGCGGGTCGTGTCATGTTGAGACCAGCTTCAAAAGGTACCGGCGTCATAGCAGGTGGCCCTGCCCGTGCAGTGCTTGAGCTTGCAGGCGTTCACGACATTCTTACCAAATCGCTTGGCTCTTCCAATCCTAACAATATGGTTCGTGCAACTCTTGAAGGTTTGAAGCAGTTGAAGCGCGCGGAAAATGTCGCGGCACTTCGTGGAAAATCTGTTAAGGAAATTTTCGGCTGAGGAGGAATTTGACATGGCAAAACTTAAAATCACACTCAAAAAAAGCCTGATCGGTCGTCCTGAAACTCAGCGTAAAACAGTTCGTTCACTCGGACTTCGCAAGATCAACTCCGTTTCAGTGTTGCCGGACGATCCGACAATTCGCGGACAGATTCACAAAGTTGAACATCTCGTCACAGTTGAAGAAGTTGCAGAGTAATTGGAGGTTTAAGACATGAGTATAAAATTGCATGAATTGAAACCTGCCGAAGGCTCTCGCAAAAATCGCAATCGTGTAGGTCGCGGTATTGGCAGCGGCAATGGAAAAACTTCCGGTCGCGGTCACAAAGGTCAGAAAGCGAGAAGCGGCGGCGGAGTTCGTCCGGGTTTTGAAGGCGGTCAGATGCCTATTTACCGTCGTCTTCCTAAGCGTGGATTTAAAAACATCTGGGCTAAGAAGTATGCTGAGGTCAATGTTGAGACACTTGAGAAGAAATTCGAGAGCGGCGAGACGGTCGATCCCGTTGCACTCATTGAGCGTGGAGTCTTGAAAAACGTCTTGGACGGCGTAAGAATTCTTGGCAACGGCGAATTGACTAAGAAGTTGACTGTGGTAGCTAACGGCTGCACTAAATCAGCAGAGGAAAAAATAAAGGCAGCAGGCGGCACAATAGAGCTGATTACAAAAAAAGCTCCTGCCGAGGAAAAATCAGCAGATAAGGCAGATAAAAAAGTTAAAGTCGCCAAAGACAATCCTGAGGTGAGCTAAGTGCTGTCGGCGCTTTCAAATATCGTAAAGATTCCAGAATTGAGACAGCGCATCACATTCACGTTGATAATGTTCGCCATATTCAGAATGGGAACACATATACCGGTACCCGGCGTTGATCCAACTGCCATCGAACAGTTGTTTAATAACGGTAGTCTCTTTGGTTTGTTGGATCTCTTCTCCGGCGGTGCTTTCAGTAAATTCTCGATCTTTGCGATGAGCATCACGCCATACATCAACGCAGCTATTATCATGCAGCTGCTTACAGTCGTTATTCCAACTCTTGATCAGTGGTCAAAAGAAGGTGCGGAAGGACATAAAAAGACAACGAGGGTTACAAGACAGTTGACTGTTGTTCTTGCCTTCTTGCAAGCTATTGGAATGTCTATTGGTTTGAAGCAAGCGATTCTCAATCCAAGTCCTGTGAACATATTGATAATTGCCATTACGCTGACTGCAGGTACAACACTATTGATGTGGATTGGTGAGCAGATAACAGCACAAGGCATTGGAAATGGTATATCGCTTATAATCTTCGCCGGTATAGTTGCAGCTCTTCCGAAGAATATAGGAACAATCTATCAGTATATTCAAGCCGGAACCATCAACTATTTCAGTGTTTTGTTATTTGCGATAATTGCAGTTGCGATGATTGTCTTTGTTGTCTATATTGAGGCAGCGTTTAGGCGTATTCCAATTTCCTATGCAAAGCGTGTGGTTGGTGCTAGGGCTTACGGTGGACATTCAAGCCATATTCCGCTTAAAGTCAACCAGGCGGGCGTCATACCTATAATCTTTGCATCTTCGGTGTTGATGTTTCCGATAACAATAGTGCAGTTTATTGATCTGCCTTGGGCTAAGACAGCAGCCGCTTATTTGGAATGGGGAACGCCACTGCAAACGTCAATCTACGTTGTGTTGATTATTTTCTTTACATACTTCTATACCTCAGTCACAGTAAAGATACCTGACATGGCGGACAATCTCAAAAAGTATGGTGGATTTATTCCAGGTATTAGACCCGGACAGTCGAGTGCAGACTATATAGATTATGTGTTGACGCGAATCACTTTGGCGGGTTCAATCTTTTTGGCATTTATTGCTGTCTTGCCGAATCTGATTGCAGGTGCAACGCATATACAAGGCGTCTACTTTGGAGGTACAGCACTGTTAATCGTTGTCAGTGTTGCTCTTCACACAATGAAACAAATCGAAGCAATGGTCGTCATGCGACACTATGAGGGATTTATGAAATGAACTCATTCTACCGTGAGACACACGGGAAGTTACGCTTGTGGAGAACGTGTAAGGCCTAGTACTTAGCTACTTATGGCAAGGGCTGTGTTCATTGAAGCAAGAATCTCAATATAGGAGAGTGTCAAGAAATAATTTGGAGGAAACAAAATGCAACTATTATTGATGGGGCCTCCAGGTGCCGGAAAAGGTACGCAGGCGGCTGAACTTGTGAAAAAGTTTAATATTCCACACATTTCTACTGGTGACATGTTCCGTGCGGCAGTTAAGGAAGGTACGGAACTCGGCAAGCAGGCCAAGGCTGTAATGGATGCTGGTGGACTTGTTCCTGACGAAATTACCATTGGCATTGTCAAAGAACGTCTTGCCAAGGCTGATTGCAAAAAGGGCTTTATCCTCGATGGCTTTCCACGTACGGTTGAGCAGGCAGATGCACTCAGTAAAATTCTCGATGAGCTTGGAATGAAGCTTACTCGTGTTTTGAATATTCATGTACCTTTTGAGGATTTGATCGAGCGTGCAGTTGGTCGCAGGATTTGTAAAAGCTGTGGTGCTACTTATCATATTAAATTTAACCCTACTCAAAAAGATGGCGTTTGCGATGATTGTGGCGGTGAACTTTACCAGCGTAAGGACGACAACGAAGAGACAATGAAAAATCGCTTGTCCGCTTACGAAAATTCAACTAAACCGCTCATTGATTACTACAAAAAAGCTGATCTTTATACTGAAATTGATGGCAGGCAGCCGATTGATAAAGTCACCGAAGACCTTGTCAGCGTCTTGTCCTCGGTGAACTGATTAAAACTAGAAGAGGAGACAATATATGTCAAAACAAGACGTTATTGAAGTTGAAGGCAAGGTTCTTGAAGCACTTCCAAATGCAATGTTTCAAGTCCAGTTAGAAAATGGGCACACGATTCTTGCACATGTATCTGGTAAGATCAGAATGAACTTTATAAGGATTCTTCCAGGTGACAAAGTAACGGTTGAGCTTACACCCTATGATTTGTCAAGAGGTCGTATTACCTATCGTTTCAAATAAGATTGACATTGAAGACAAAGTATGATATACTCACAAAATGTGCAGAGGAGGGCAGAGTATATGAAGGTTAGACCATCAGTCAAAAAAATGTGTGAAAAATGTAAGATTATTAAG
Source organism: Selenomonadaceae bacterium (assembly GCA_017475745.1). GTDB lineage: Bacteria > Bacillota > Negativicutes > Selenomonadales > Selenomonadaceae > Quinella. The sequence continues at coordinate 39,966 of JAFVEZ010000024.1, read as the reverse complement.
CGCAAGGGCCGTGTTATGGTCATTTGCGAAAATCCTAAACATAAACAGCGTCAAGGTTAATTGAGAGGAGGTGCAAAGATTATGGCACGTATTGCCGGTGTAGATTTGCCACGTGAAAAAAGAATTGAATACGCTCTGACGTATATTTATGGAATTGGTCTGAAGACATCTCAGAAAATACTTGGTATAACAGGTATCAATCCTGACACTAGAACGAAAGACCTCACGGAGGACGATGTTGTAAAACTTCGTGATGCTATCGACCACAATGCCGTTGTTGAGGGTGACCTTCGCCGCGACATTCAGATGGACATCAAGCGACTCGTTGATATCGGGTGCTATCGCGGTCGCCGTCATCGTCTCGGTCTTCCTGTCCGTGGACAAAACACCAAAAATAATGCAAGAACTCGCAAGGGTCCGAAGAAACTTGTCCAAGGTAAGAAGAAGGAGAAATAAGTAGTTAGAGCTTTTAGCAAATTGCAGTTGAGTTATGACTACTAGTTGATGAAAGGAGCGAATAAGGTGGCAGCTAAAAAAACAGTTCGCACCAAGAAAAAAGTACGTAAAAATATAGAATATGGCGTGGCGCACATCAGCTCCACGTTTAATAATACGATTGTTACGCTTACAGATAAGAGCGGCAATGCACTCTCATGGGCAAGTGCAGGCGGTCTTGGCTTCCGCGGCTCAAGAAAGAGTACTCCGTTTGCAGCACAAATGGCAGCAGAAGTTGCAGCCAAAGCGGCAATGGAACATGGTCTCAAGCAGGTTGAGGTTTATGTTAAGGGTCCTGGTGCCGGTCGTGAAGCGGCTATCCGTTCATTGCAGGCAACTGGCCTTGAAGTTAACATGATTAAAGATGTTACGCCAATTCCGCATAACGGCTGTCGTCCGCCGAAGCGCAGAAGAGTTTAATGGGAGGTGTTAGGTTTTGGCAATCGATAGAGTACCTGATTTAAAACGCTGCCGTGCGCTTGGAATCGAGCCGGCAGTGATTGGTCGTTCTAAACAGTCTAAACGTCAAGTGCGTCGTACTAACCGCAAAGTCAGTGAGTACGGTCTCCAACTTAAAGAGAAGCAGAAGGCTAAATTCATTTATGGTGTCCTTGAGAGACAGTTCCGCGGTTACTACGAAAAGGCAAAGAAAATGCAGGGCGTCACCGGTGAAAACCTTCTGAAGCTTCTTGAGCGCCGCATTGATAATGTCGTCTTCCGTCTTGGTCTTGCAAATACCAGGAAGCAGGCACGTCAAGTCGTTCGCCACGGTCATATCACCGTCAATGGCAAAAGACTTGATATTCCGTCAGCACTCGTTGAAGTTGGCGATGTTGTTGCTGTCTGTGAAAAGAGCCAGAGCAATGCTTTCTTCAAGGCTCTTAAAGAGACAAATAATGCCCTCTCGGCACCTGCTTGGCTTGAAGCCGATCAGGATAACTTGAAAGGCAATGTCGTTCGCTTTCCGAATCGTGACGAAATTGACGTTCCTGTTAATGAACAGTCCATCATCGAGTTGTATTCCAGATAATCTCCAAGCCGGTTGACAATTAATTAGAAACTGGCAGGAGGAATATTGATGATAGATATTGAAAAACCAAAAATCGAAATAGTTGAAGTCAGTGAAGATGGTCGCTATGGTCGATTTGTCTGCGAGCCACTTGAGAGAGGTTATGGAACGACGATAGGCAATGGGCTGCGTCGTATGCTTCTCTCTTCACTTGAGGGTGCGGCAGTAACTTCCATAAGAATTGACAACGTGCTTCATGAATTTTCAACGCTTCCCGGTGTCAGAGATGATATAACAAATATCGTCCTCAACATTAAGCAGCTCTGCTTGAAGATGGAAGGCGACGATCCAAAAATCATATACATTGATGTCGAGGGTGAGCAGGAAGTTACCGGTGCTAATGTCATTTGTGATCCTGAGATTGAGGTTTTAAATACCGATTTGCACATTGCTACTCTCAATGAGACCGGTAAGTTAAAAATCGAAATGAAGGTCGAGCGCGGTCGTGGTTATGTTCCAGCAGAGAAGAATAAAAATCCTGACGACGTTATTGGCACCATTCCGATTGATTCTCTCTTCTCACCTGTTGAGCGCGTCAAGTATGAGGTTATGGACACCCGTGTCGGCAATGTCATGGACTATGACAAATTAATCTTGGAAGTCTGGACAAATGGCGCACTGAAGCCGGAAGAAGCAGTTGCAAAGGCTGCAAAAATTCTCAACGATCATTTAAAATTGTTCCAGAATATTGACGGTCTACCTGATGAAATCGAGGAAGATGAAGAATCTACCTTTGTTGAAGAACCCGTTGATGAGACTGGCAAGATACTTGAGATGACCATTGAGGATTTGGATCTCTCAGTTCGTTCATTCAACTGTCTCAAGCGTGCAGGAATCAATACTGTTGCTGATTTGGTTGAGAAGAGCGAAGACGAGATGATGAAAGTTCGTAACTTGGGTAGAAAATCTCTTGACGAGGTTAAAAAGAAACTTGATGAGCTGGGTGTCAGTCTGAGACCAGTTGAAGATATTTGATTTATTATAGCGGTGAAGGCAGTAATGAATAGTTACTTTGCTTGCTCACCCGTGGAAAAGTAGGTGAGATTAGATGAGCTATAGGAAACTTGGCAGAAATTCAGGAGCAAGGAGAGCATTGTTTAAGAGTCTCCTCGCTGCATTCTTTACATATGAAAAGATTGAAACTACTGAAGCAAAGGCCAAAGAGCTTCGCAAATTTGCAGAGAAGATGATCACTCTTGCAAAGCGCGGAGACCTTGCTGCAAGACGTATGGCGATTGCTCAGATTGCTGATGTAGATGTTGTTCATAAAATCTTTGAAGAGATGCCAGAGAGATATAAGGATCGCAACGGTGGTTATACGAGGATCGTTAAACTCAGTCCGCGTCGTGGCGATGCAGCCCCAATGGTACTTTTTGAATTGGTATAAATAAAAAACTAACCTTCAGCCTGTTGGTTGAGGGTTTTTGTATATAATAATAAATAAAAGACACTTCCTATTATCGGAGGTGTCTTTTTTAATTATACTCTGACTTCAAAATGACTACCCTTTTTATCGTCTTCGGTTTTAGTTGTTGACTTAGTTGTCTTTAAGGTTACCGGTTTGGCGATTGGCAGAGGTTTAATCGAAGCCGTCGACTTAGGTGGAGCGGGCTTGGCTGGCTTAGGTGGTGGGGCAGGTTTAGCTTGTTTATATTGATTCAATGCCGACTGTCTCACTGCTGCTGAAGGTTGACTTATATCTGGAATGTCCAGCATTGACTTCGTTAGTGGTGGCGTGCCGGAGGAAGAATCTTTATTTACCAAGAACTGCTTAACAAAGACGAAGGCAAGCACCCCAACAGCAATCAATGTAAAAAGCCAGTAACCCACGCCGTGTGAATTGGAGCCATAGGAAGGTGCAAATAATCCAGGTGATGATGTCGAGGAAGATGTATCAGTGACTATGGAAGATTGTTTTGCCGCTTCTTCTTGATCCAAGCGCTTAAACTCATTAAGGACAGCGCGACCGCGTTCAAAGTCAGTCTGTCCGTTGTCATTCAACGCTGAGTTTGGAGGAATTACCACAGTTGTTTGATTCTTTGGTTGTGAAGTGCTACTGTCATCACCTTGAGCTTCGTTATCATCACCGCGGCGTGTAGTACGTTTAGTCAAGGCGCCCGAACCATTGGCAACGGCATCTCTAGCCATAGTCTCCGGTGTTGTTACGTTACGAGAAGATGGTTGACGTTGCTGTGGTTGCGGTGTTGATTGACGAGACTGTGTTTGCTGTGAGGATTGCGTCTGCTCTTCCTCTTGTTGAGAGTCTTCTATATCTCCCTGTTGAGATTGCCGACTTGTGCTGCGAGACTTCGAGACGCCAGTCATTCCACTTATACCCTCAATCTCCTCTATTCGGTTTTCAATACCGTGAATCCTGTCACCGATACTGATTTGCGGCGCGATAGGAGCTTCAGGCGCGGTCGGCATAGTAAGTGATTTTGCCATGGCTTACAGATAATGGGCGCGAAGCTCTTCAACGCTTTTGTCCGAAAGGTACGCAGGTGGAATATCCAACACAGTCTTACAACCTGCCTGCCCTTCCTTGTTGAGACGATAAGCCGCACGAGCATAGGCAACAAGTACATTAGAAGTAAACTCAGGGTTGGAGTCCAACTTTAGACTGAACTCAACAATGTGACTGTGCTGCTTATCCTGTCCAGTCTTACCACTGCGAATAACAAAACCACCATGAGCAAGGCCGCTATGATCGCGTTGCAGCTCTTCCTCAGTGATAAAGTGTACAGTAGTATCGTATTCGTCGAAGTAATTGGGCATAGTTTTGATCTGACGTTCAACTTCAGCCGTGTCGGCACCGTCTTCAAGAACTACAAAACATTCACGGGTGTGCTTTTGACGTGTTGTTAGTTCAGGATTGCTGCCACTACGAACAGCTTCAAGTGCTGTATCTACAGGAATGGTGTACTGCTTGGCATTTTTGACACCTTTGATTCGACGAATGGCATCAGAATGACCTTGACTGACGCCCTTGCCCCAGAAGGTATAATCCTTGCCATTGGGCAAGACAGCATTGGAATATACTCTGGCGAGTGAAAATAGACCAGGGTCCCAACCGACGGAGATTACAGCTATATGATTGCTGGATTTAGCTGCTTCGTCGACCTTTGCAAAGTGTTGTGGAATCTTAGCATGAGTGTCGAAACTATCCACAACGTTGAAGAGTTTAGCAAATTCCGGAGTCTGTACTGGCAAGTCAGTCGCACTGCCACCGCAAAGAATCAGTACATCAATTTTATCTTTCCAGTCTGCAATCTCTGAGATCTTGACAATCGGAACATTTGGAGTATTAATCTTTATCTTTGAAGGCTCTCGGCGGGTGAATACAGCTACCAGTTCAGCATCGAGATTGTCTTTAATTGCAAACTCTACGCCTTGACCGAGATTGCCATAGCCTAAAATACCAATTCTCATTAAACTTCCTCCTTTAAATTAAACTTTAATTATTTTGTAATTCCTGGATGTGTCATTTGTTCCGGTGACATGATGTGATTGAGTTGCTCTTCGGTAAGAATAGCTTTTTCTAAGATTATTTCACGAATTGGACGGCCTGTATTGTAGGCTTCTTTTGCCAGCATTGCCGATTGCTCATAACCAATATGCGGCAGAAGAGCTGTGACAACGCCAACACTATTATCAATATATTTCTGACATTGCTCTCTGTTAGGTTCAAGTCCTTTGAGTAGCTTATCGACGAATGTACGAGAAGCATTTGCAATATAATTCATTGAACTGCAGAGATTGTATGCCATGATTGGTTCCATAACGTTGAGTTCAAGTTGTCCATTCTCAACTCCGAGAGTAACTGCAAGATCATTGCCAATAACTTGATAGCACGCTTGATCCATGACTTCAGCAATGACTGGATTAACTTTTCCTGGCATAATAGACGAGCCTGGTTGACGCTTTGGAAGGCTGAGTTCAGCGAAACCACAACGCGGACCCGACGCCATGAGACGGAAGTCATTTGCCATCTTAATAAGAACGAGTGCTGTATTTTTAAGTGCTGAAGACACATCAACAAAGCCGTCAGTATTGTTAGTCGCATCAATGATATTTGTAGAAGTCTCAAAATTCTCTCCAGTGATTTCTCTGAGCTTTCTTGCAACTATTTTGATATAAGCCGGTTCAGCATTTAAGCCTGTACCAACCGCCGTGCCACCCATATTAATGAGTCTGATACTGTCAATAGCCCATTCAATACGTCTTATGCTGCGACGAATAGCCGAAGCATAGGAACCCATCTCTTGCCCTAAAGTAATTGGCACTGCGTCCTGGAGATGAGTTCGTCCCATCTTCAAAATGTCTTTGTACTCTTCAGCTTTCTTTTCAAGTTCGCTTGCAAGATAATCAAGAGCTTTTGTTACTTGATGGCTCTTGTAAGTTAAACAGACTTTAATTGCCGTTGGCAGTGAATCATTTGTAGACTGCGCCATATTTGCATGATTATTTGGTGAGATAATATCGTAACGACCTTTAGCTTCTCCAATAATTTCCAATGCACGATTGCAAAGTACTTCATTCACATTCATATTGATAGATGTACCTGCACCGCCTTGAATTGGATCAACTGGAAACTGATCAATAAATTCGCCGTCAATAATCTCTTCTGCAGCTTGAACAAGTGCATTACCGATTTTCCTGTCAAGACGTCCGGTTTCCATATTTGCCTGTGCCGCTGCCTTCTTTACTTTTGCTAATGCTTGAATGAGATCAATATCCAATTTACGGCCGGTAATGCTGAAATTTTCAATCGCTCTCATAGTTTGTACGCCATAATATGCTTCGTCGGGTACTTCCAACTCACCTAAAAAATCATGCTCTTTCCTCACGAAAAATTACCTCCCAAAATGTATATAAACTAGAATTTATATAATTTTAAAAAAATCCTTGGCAGATGTATCCTCCAAAACTTCAATGGAAATATTAAGCCGCTTAAATTCCTCTTTGAGTCTTTCAGCAAGGGCATGAACAATCGGCAATTCCGTTGCAAAGTGTCCTGCATCAACGACGTGAATTTTATTTTCAACTGCTGACTGAGCCTCGTGATATTTGACATCACCAGTGACAAAGGCATCGGCACCAAGGAACTTAGCTTTGGAGATAAACTCACTGCCTGCACCACCGCAGATGCCAACTCTCTTGATGAGAAAATCACCGGCATTGATTAATCTGATATGATCGGCCTTGAGCAACTTTTTAACGTGAAATGCAAACTCCTTTGCTGACATTTCTCTTTGAAGGTTGCCTATTCGTCCAAGTGTAAGCTCCTCATCAAAAGGCTTAATATCAACTAATCCAATCTTTTTGGCGAGCACATCATTAACGCCGCCCGAAGCACTGTCAAGATTAGTATGAGCAGCAAAGCAAGCAATATCATTTTTGATCAGACCACTAATCTTCTGACCAAGCGGCAAGTCTGTCCTGATACTTTTAATCGCTCTGAAGATCATCGGGTGATGAGTGATAATCAACTGCGTTTTAGTTGCAACTGCTCTTTGAATCATGTCATCATTGAGATCAAGACAGATCAGAATTTTACTGACTGCTTGATGAGGATCACCGACAAGTAATCCAGGGTTATCCCACTCTTCTGCCAGGTATTTTGGTGCAATTCTGTTCATTGCATCACATACAGTCTGTACGGTTGGTGTTTTCATTTAACTTCGCCTTCAATTCTATTATTTGATTTTCAATTTCGGTGTATTTATCACTCGTTTTGGCTGTTTCACTCTTGGTCATTGAATCAACAACTTTTTGCAGTTTGTTGATCTTTGTTTTGATAAATTTATTATATAGTGGCGAATTTGCCTTCCGAGTTGATTGCAATTCATTAAAAGTTCTACTGAGATAAATTATTTCGTAGATTATATCGTCGACCTCTGCTAAATCTTCATCTTCAATGTAAAAGTGGTTATCTACCGCCCATTGACGAACTCTCTCTGAAACATTCATAGGTTGAAGTATGATTTTGTCAACTGTTGCAACGATCTCAAGTGAAGTATTCAGAATATCACACATCAAGGCACCACCCATTCCAGCAATACATATGACATCAACTTCACCAGCTTTTAATGCCTTAAGACCGTCACCAAGTCGCAAATCGACACTATTTTCAACTCCGGCTTCTTTGATATTCTTTTGCGCGGCTGCCAGAGGTTTGGAATTTTTGTCACTCGCTATCACAAATTTAGCAATATTCTTCTTAATGAGTTCAATCGCCAGATAACCGTGATCTGTTCCAATATCTGCCACTCTACTGCCTTTCGGCACGAAGTTCATTATTGTTGTTAATCTTGAATCCAAATTTATCGCCTTCAATAAGATTTTACAAAGACAATTCTATAACAAATTGTACTAACTGTTCATTTGATTTCATTTCAGAGTTCTTTAAACGAACTGTTTTAAAAACGTCACTGTCGTTCTCCAAGGCTCTGACATAACTCGCAATCATTTCGTAATTTATAGCTTCACCCTTAATCTCAATATTTCTCTCATTCAATGAATGTATTTCTTTAAGCCAAACACCTTGAATTTTGACAGTCCCAAAGTGAATCAACAAACCTCGCCATGGAAATGTATTTTCTGATAAGGTTGAAATTATCTGATTCCTATTTTTCAATTCAGATAAATCCTTTTCGATAAATTCCTCTTTACGCCGATCTGATTCTAAAAGCGCAAGCTGACTGCGTTCATATTCTAAATCATCGCTAATCTTACTGTATTCCCAGAAGTCAAGAGCGCCAATTACAGTCATTATGAGGAAAGTCAACAGTAAAATAGCAGCGGTGATTCCTTTATAGTTCCAGCCTTCCAAATCGACCGTCTGTTCTTGCAAGAAGTTTGGGTTGGTTTTGTAAGCTAAACTTCTTGCTGCAAATATGGCTTTCATTCCACCACGTTCTAGGAAGTCTAAATCTATACCTTTTAAATCAATATCTTCAACAGTTTGTAATTCTTCAGGCATTGCTGTCAAACAAAGAAGTTGTATATCATTCTGTTGAAAGGCTTGTATATACTTTGAAGCATCTACCTTTGAGATGCCTTCCATCCATACGCCGGCGTCAGTTTCCATGAACGAATAAAAGTAAGTACCAGTCTCAAAGTTTCCTGTTACTGCAATTTGATATTGAACGGTATTTGGGATTTTATCTTTGGGTATTCCGGATAAATCTTCAACGACAATCGCTAGATCATCATTATTGATGCAAAGTGCAGCAGAATTGACATTCCAATTTTTTGCACAGAATGATGACATTTTATTTGCAATTAATTCTATGACGTTACTTTCTGAAGTTTCCTCATCAATTATATCACTATCCAGTGCATCAAATTCTATTAATATTTTCCGACTTCTATCGCTAAGTTGACCTTTTACATTTGTCGCTAACTCTGCCGTGTCAACAACCTTCCATTTTGGAATAGAATCATCTTCAGCAGAAGTCAAATTTAAATTGACCAGGAATATTTTGCTGCCGTCAAAATATATTCCAACGGTCTTATCAAACTTTCTCTTTAAAGATCGAAAAGATATTATTTTAGTAAAGATATTCTTTAAATTTATATTCATTTTCATAAGTTATATCTTTTGTCTCACGATTTCTTATCCTTTTTCTTTCCATATAGCCGAAGACTCTCTTGTAAACTGAATATTTATTATAATTGAAATTTTCCTTTTCAGCCAAAGACATTATAATTATCCTAAAGTAGTGAGTATCTTCTTCAGCACTTGGAGATTGCTCAATTCTAATGTGAATTTTTCTGATATACACATTAGTTGTTATACTATTTATTGTAAATTTATCAGTATAATCAGGATAACTTATCGAGAAATTATATCTGCTCTCAATATCATCATCTTTACTCAAATTTCCATCATAGGTTGAATCTTGTAAAAGTTTTGCAATCGTTTTGTTGAAGGCGCTGTCTGCTGCACATTGAAGTTGTGTTTCTATCTTGAAATATCTTGTTATATCAGCCTGTCGCGCCGCTATGTTGGATATTCCTGTAATTATCAATGATATTATGAGCATCATACAAAGTGCCACCAACGATATTATGCCTTTCTCATTCACCGTTATAGCCCCGCATAAATACCTCTGTACTTAGTGTGATTTTGTGATGAGTTATGGAACTTTCGGCTTCCATTTTGATACATAATAATTTTGGATGATTATTTTTTTGATAATATTCAAATTTTCTTATTGTGATACCTGAAAGAGCATTTCCACCAGTTATTGGTGAAGACTCGCCATTATGGTAAATTCTTTTATCTTTTAGCTTATACCAGGGTTTACTTTTATCTCTATTTTGTAATTCGTTAAATGTCGGCATAATATGTTGATAAAATCTCAATTTATTATCAGAAAGATCTATCTTGTAAGCTATTCTTGCATCGTCTACGATCCTATTCATTGCATATTCTATCTCCTGCTGAAGAATGAAGTCAGCAAATGCATATCTACACTTGGTCCACGAATTTACAAATATACTATTCATTGACAAAAGCAGAATCACTATCAATGGCAGTCCTATCACTAATTCAGCAAATACAAAACCGTGCTCATTGAGTCTGTGGCTGCTGAGATGATGTTGAATCAGTTGGAATAATCCAAATATCCTTGGTGATTTTCTCATAATTATTACCAATATCATAACTACTGTTGTTGTTGACAGTCCAGGTTACTGTTACCGTTACATTTCCCTTGTCTATACTAGATTCGTTGATTTGAGTATTCACTTTAAATCTTACAGTTCCGTTTATTCCGAAAAATTCATCATGGATTAAATCCTCATCAGTCAACAACGTGTATGAAGGAATTTGAAATGAAGAGCGCTCCAGATTATATTCCTCTATTTCAGCCATCCGCGCATTTGCAATGTAAATTGCAGCAGTTCTTATTGCTGACATTTTATTACTTTTGATTACTTTTTCCATGGCATTAAAGAGCATTAAGGTTGAAAAAGATACAATCATCGTCACAAATAGAACTTCTATAAATATGAATCCCCTGTTATCGCGCAGAATATTAAACATTGAGCCACCCTTAAATATTTTATATTGTCAAGCACAAACTGTCAATTTATATTTATTGTATTCATATTCCAGCTTACTCATCAAAACACAGATAAACTGCCAGTTTGCCTTCTTTGATTGAGAGGTTGACCGTATTTGATTCCACTCTATTGCTGATAGCACTTGGAACTGATTGTTTTAAATCGGCAGATTGAAGTGTCCAGTGAACGCCATCAATCGTCACACCTCTGCAAAGTTCAGTCATTTGCAGGAGTGACAAGGCAAGAGTTTTAGTATTGATCTCAATGCTTATACTTTCACCAGAACTTACAAACAAAACTATCTCATGATCGTCAGCAAGGCAGATTTTTAGTTGAGTGTTCGCGCAAGTTAAGAGCGTGCTGAAGAGATGATCGAGACGCCCGCCAAATGTGCCAGTGATAATCGCAAAGGTTTTATCGTCAATATGATTGAGGGCAAGTTGTAAATCCGTAAAATCTTTATCAATAGGGTAAGGTTCGATCTTAATACTATTATCAAGCGCCCACTGGACAGAATCACTCGCCGCACTGTCGAGGTCACCAATCAAGAGTTCTGGTATGATGTCAATTTTCTTGCAGAAGTCTATCCCATGATCTACACAATATATCGGACGATTCACCTTGACTTTATTAAACCAATCGGCATTGGGTTCGCGTCCACCCGAAACCAATATCACCTCAGATAAATCCTTGAGTTTAGAACTGGAGTAAGCAAGTTGTGGCAAAATCAATCTATCCATAGACTATACACCTGCTTTTTCAAGTGACATTGACGCTAATGACGCCTTCAATGCGTTTTATAGCATCAACAACAATAACATTCTTTATGCTTCGATGATTGTAGACTTCAAGCTCAATGTATAAAAGTCCTTCGCCCTTCACTTCGTCTTCGTCAGCCTTGACTTTAACACCTCTAACCTTTAGCTGGAGATCGTCAAGGCAAGAACTGATATGCATCAACTGTCCTGGCTTGTCCTCAGTGTGGATTATCAGAGAGAGGTTCTTTTCGTGCATTACCCACTCATCAATCCTAGAGAGTGTGCCGAGGGTGGCAAATACCAGCGCTGTTGTGAATAGAGCACCGGAGTAATAACCTGCACCAACGGCAAGACCAACACCAGCGACTACCCAAAGGCATGCAGCAGTAGTCAAACCCGTAACAGTGAGACCTTCCTTCATTATAGCACCAGCGCCAAGGAAACCGATTCCACTAACGACTTGTGCTGCCAATCTCGCCGGATCAGCATTTGTACGGCCTTCAACATTGAGATAAAGTGCTTCTGACAAAACCATAATCAAACACGATCCCAAACAGACTAAGACATTTGTTCGTAAGCCTGCTGACTTGCGGCGTGATTGTCTCTCATATCCTATCACACCGCCCAATATACAGGAAAGTGTCAATCTTAATAGTAATTCCCATTCCGATAACATTGAAACAAATCCTCTCAATCCTATAATTCTTATTTTGATATTATACAGCAAAAAAAAAATATTCCACCTAAATGTTGGAAACTGACAGCTCCCAAGGATAAATCCCTGGGGTTCCTAAGTACTTAAAGAATTTCCTGCAAACTCGAAAGTCGGCAGGGCTGCTCTTTGTTCCTTGGACTTTCACTACCAATGCTCCCTATGGAGCAATTAACGATAGCATTAGGCTACTGTCGGAACCTTTATGGAAAAAATATACCACAAATATTATATCAAAAGAAAGGAAAAATGCAAGGGCATTTTTGCGCGTTTTCCTCCCAAGACTAAAGTCTAGGGCTTCCAATGCGCTTTATGGTGATATAAAAAATTTTTTAGTCAAATGTTTGATTTGATTACACAATCAACCCATTTAAAATTTTATGAAACGCCTTTGACCTTGTTATTGACGATAATGAAAATAAAGTATATAATCAAATGAATAGAAATGGAGGTAGATTTTTAATGAAAGTTATTCTTCAGCAAGATGTTAAAAAGTTAGGCGCTAAAGGTGATATTGTTGATGTATCTGACGGTTATGGCAGGAACTTCCTGCTTCCAAAGAAATTGGCTGTCATTGCAAATGCAGAGAATTTAAATCTTGCCAAAGATCAAGCACAAACCAAGGCACGTCGCAAGGCTCAAGAAGCCGACGAAGCCCAATTATTAGCTGCCCAGCTTGAAAAGTTGACTATAGTAATTCCAGTAAAGGTTGGTGAAGGTGGCAAACTTTTCGGATCCGTCAGTGGTGCTGATGTTTCAAAAGTCCTCAAGACCAAGCATGATATTGATATTGATAAGAGAAAAATTTCATTTACCGAAGAAGTAACTTCACTTGGGCCGTATACTGTCGTCGTTAAACTGCATACTAATGTATCTTGCAAGGTGAATGTTGAGGTAACTGCTGGTTGATGTATTTTGAACGGTTTTCTATCTTCGCAATATATATTTCAACACTAGATAACCAATTTCGTAAAGTGCTATCATTGGCAAGGCAATCATTGATTGTGTGAAAATATCCGGCGTAGGTGTGATTATTGCTCCTATAACAAACGATAGGAAAATCACTATGCGCCGATATTTTTTTAGCCATTCTGAAGTCAATATTCCAATCTTTCCAAGTACTATTATCACTAGTGGTAACTCAAAGATAAAACCAAACGGCAATAAGAACATTACAACAAAGTCAAAGTAATTACCAAATGAGAACATTGCCTGTAAATTCTCATCACCGAAGCCTATAAAAAATTTAAGTGCAATAGGCAGCACTAGGAAGAAAGAAAAAGCCAACCCGACAAAGAAGAGAAAAACAGAAGAAGGGACTATTATCCCTAAAACCATTCGCTCTGCGCTTGTTAATGCCGGCAGGAAAAATCTCCAAGCATGATAAAATATCACCGGCAAGGCGATTAAAAAACCAGTAGCAATATCAATTTTTATGTAAGTAAAGAAAGCCTCACCCGGCTTCATATAATAGAGTTTGCCAACATTAAGTGTCAAGTAGTGCATTATCTCATCAAGAAAGAAATAAGAAATAACACTGCCGATAGCGATTGCCACCAGACTTTTAATCAATCTTGATCTTAATTCTTCAAGATGTGCCGTCAATGACATTGTACCGTCATCAATCAACTCAGTATCTTCTTCACTTTGAGGTTTTTCAGGTGTCAGTTTTTCGTCGGGTGAGTTCATTTCTTCTCAGCAGCATCAGCAGATGCTAATTGTTTTTGATCCGTGGTATCGTCTTCTTTGTTTGCTGCTTTAAATTCCTTGATACTCTGTCCCAATGCCTTGCCAACGCCAGGCAGCTTACCAGGACCAAAAATCACAAGACCGATAACTAAAATTAAAATAAGTTCAGGTACTCCAAGTCCAAACATAAAAATCACCTCTTCAAAATTTACATTATTATATCACAATTAACCTCAGTGGACAATGGATTTTTATTAAAATACTAATATCTCTTCATTAAGGATTGTTGATATGCCTTATAAGATTGTATACAGTATTAATTCCCTTTTCGATTGACAATTAAAATTTTTGCTGTAAACTATAAGCTGATTGAATAAAAGGAAGGGCGATGATACTATTGGGAATGGCAGCATCACATTCAGCAGATAGAAAATTATATGATGCAATTTTTGAAGCTAACGCCGCTTGTCAGAAGGCAATTTCACAGCACGGAGCAGACAAGGTAACAAATGCAACGATCGGTGTTGCACTTAATGAAGCAGGTGAATTAGCACTTCTTCCAACGATGGAAACAGTCTATCGTTCACTGCCAATGAAAGATTTATCTGCCTATGCACCCATTGCAGGCCTGCCGGAATATTTAGATGCGGTTGTTGATTTTACATTTGCAGACAACAAGCCCGCTGGATACATAGCAGCAGTGGCGACTGCCAGCGGCACCGGTGCCATACATCACGCCATTGCAAATTACGCCGAGCGCGGTGACTTTGTTTTAACTTCTGACTGGTACTGGGGCAACTATAATATCATTTGCAACGAAACTGGCAAAAGTTTGACTACCTTCAAACTCTTTGATGAGGATCAGAAGTTTAATTTAAAATCCTTCACCGAAAAGGTTGATACTTTACTTAAAAATCAAAATTCCCTGCTCATTGTTTTGAATACTCCTGCTCACAATCCGACTGGTTTTGCACTCTCAGAGGAAGATTGGGACAATGTTCTGAGTATTGCTAAGACACACGCAGATAAGGGCAAGAACATTTCAATTCTAGTTGACATTGCCTATATTGATTTTGGCGGTGAAAAGAACGCTGTCAGAAGATTTATGACTAAATTCAGCAGTCTGCCGTCAAATATTATGACTCTTTTCTCCTTTAGTATGTCGAAGAGTTTCACAATGTACGGTCAGAGGACGGGTGCCCTCATTGCTGTCTCTTCTAGCAAAGAGGTCATTGATGAGTTTAAAGAGGTCAGTAAATATTCCAACCGCGCTGTTTGGTCGAATATAAATCGCGGAGCACAGGCGTTTCTTGCAAAACTTCACCAAGACAAGACAGCTCTTGCCGCTTTGGAGAGTGAACGCAATCAAGTTTATCAAATGGTTCAAAAGCGTGCCAATGTCTTCGTTGAAGAAGCAAAACAATGCGGACTTAACTTCCTACCTTATAAAGGCGGTTTCTTTATTTCAGTACCGGCGGATAATCCTGTTGCTATTTGCGATCGTCTTCATGAAGACCTCATCTTTGCAGTACCTTTGAAGCTGGGCATTAGAATAGCTGCCTGTTCAGTATCTCTTGCGAAGATGAGTGGCATAGCAGCTAAAGTGAAAGCGGCTTTTGACAAAGTATAATTAGCTCTGCAGCATAATTGCAAATCAAATCAGATATCAACTCATCAGACGGCTGTTCCATAGTTTGTTGCGAAGGACTTTGTAATAATCCTTATCCTCAAACTTAACTATGTGAGCAGTCGTTTTTGCTTTGCGGACGATTATCTCATCACCCGGTTGAATGTAAAAGCTTTCTTGTCCGTCAAGAGTCACAACGATATCTTGGTGCACGTTAGAAACTTCAAGGCGGATTTGATCATTCTCACCAACGACAAGCGGTCTCATTTGGAAGGTATGAGCACATATTGGAGTCAACAATAAAGCTCTGATTGTTGGATTGAGGATTGGACCGCCGGCTGAAAGTGAGTAAGCCGTTGAACCAGTCGGCGAGGAGACAATCAGTCCGTCTGCCTGATAGTTCATTAAATGCGTATCATTGATATAAAGACCTAGTCTCAACATTCTCGCTACACCGCCCTTGGAGACTACAACATCATTGATTGCATTGCCAAGGTATTTTTCACCATATTCATTCTTGATATATGCAGACAACAATAGGCGATTCTCAATTCTATACTCACCCAAAATAATCTTTTCAAGACGACTCTCCAGCTCTTGAACTTCAATATCAGCCAAAAATCCAAGAGTTCCAAGATTGATTCCACAAACAGGCACTTCCTGACCAGTGAATCTCCTGCAGACACCCAAGAGAGTACCGTCACCACCGATTGAAAGCGCCATATCGACATGGACACGTTCAACACAAGGCAAACCGTAGTCATCTTTATGAAAGTGCCTAGCATCACTCGCGGGCATAACCAATCTCACATCTTTATTTTGATAGTAGTGAAAAATTCTGTCGACAATCTCTCCGGCTCTTCGCTTGCTTTTATTAGGAAAGACTGCAAGCTGCAACATTCCGGCTTCTCTGCCAAAGACATTGCCAAAAATATTCTGCTTTGCCATTCAGCGATCAAGCTCCTCATGTGCTTCGTTGACAATTTTAGTTATAGTATCACTAAAATCAACAACAGGCACATCTTTATTTTTGAATAGGTGCATTAAATATTCAATATTGCCTTCTGGACCCTTAATTGGTGAAAATGAGAGAGATTGCACTCTAAAACCTAATCCTTCAGCCACATTGAAGACTCTCTCAATGACGGAGATGTGTATATCCTTATCCTTTACAACGCCTTTCTTACCAACATGTTCACGACCTGCTTCAAATTGAGGTTTTATCAGTGCAACTACTTCACCATCTTCACTCAACAAATCAAATGCAACGGGTAGAACTTTGTCGAGTGATATAAAGGCCACATCTATTGAGACGAAATCTAAATCATCACCAAGCATATCGCGCGTGACATTTCTAATGTTAGTGCGCTCCATGTTGACAACGCGCGAATCTTGTCTCAACTTCCAAGCAAGCTGCCCATAGCCAACATCAATGGCGTAAACTTTCGCTGCGCCGTGTTGAAGCATACAGTCACTAAAACCGCCAGTTGATGCACCAATATCGGCAGCGATCTTTCCATTAAGGTCTATTTTAAATTCTTCTATCGCCTTGTTGAGTTTCAATCCGCCGCGACTGACAAAAGGTATATCCTCACCGAGAAGACGAATCTCACAGTCACGATTTACTAAAGTTCCTGCCTTATCAATCTTCTTGTCATCAACCAAAACCTTGCCGGTCATAATGATTCTCTTGGCACGTTCGCGACTTTCAAAGAGATTCCTCTCAACCAGCAATACATCAAGCCTTTCTTTGTTTGACAAAATTTCACCTCATATCCTATTTGTTAGATTATATCATATTAAGGTATTGCGACTCAATCATCTACTAAAATTTTGATTGACAAAGTTTTTAAATTTGATATAATTAACATAACAAAACGCTCCGTTGAGAGCAGAGCGTTTCGGGTACTGTCGACAAGCGGTCGACCTCATAGATGTTAATAACGGCTCGTCAGTAAGGACAACTAGTGTTGCCGTCTAAGTGTTGGAGGCTTAGGCGGCATTTCCACTTATGAGCAGAAGTATTATTATGATCATGATGATCACAAAGAAGAATTTGCTCATATCGGTCACCTCATTTCTGAGGTCATTGATTAACCGCCTGCCGCTTTTGCAGCACCGAAAGAAATTATATCATTCTAAAAATAATCTGTCAATTAAAATGATTAGTCGCTTTGGCGGCTTTTTTTGTAATTGCCGATAAAAAATATAACCAAAAAATTTGACAGTTCGCTACATTCTGATATAATAAATCTGAAAAAAAACTAAAAAGTTAGGAGAGAGAGTATGGAAATAATAGAACACATAATAGTCACAGTAGTACTCATTTACTTTGTACTTTACGCTGTCGTGAAGATGTACTTCAACATTAAAGGTCAAGAAATAGTTATACCTAAAAAGGACGAGCGCACGCCCTTCAAGATAGAGAGTCGTGATGAGAAATCAATGACAATCTCAACGACAATGGATTTAGTCAACGAGGGCAAACAGAGTGCCTTGATAGTTGATTGTATAGTAAAACCTCAGTTACCATATGAACAGTATGACGGAATTGCAGTTCGCGGCAAGGCTGAAGTAGACGGCGTGCCACGTGAAGACGATTACTTTGAAGCAATGGTACTCTTTGCAAAGGGCGATATTGCCCACGGCAGTAACGTCATCAAACTCAAGGCTATCGTTACATTGACGGCACGCAAAGGAATGACTTTAAACGAAGCATTAAGCCACATGGTTGATTTCCCTGTTGAGATTATTTATCGCGAAGTCGGACGTACGCCGCTGCACTTTTCTGTAGCACGAATCATTCTGACTGCTGAAGAATTGACACAGCTTGCAGGTGTCAAACTGATTAGAGATTGAGGTGATTGATAAATGGCTAATGTAGAACTTGTGACCGTCCCAACACGAATCTTGACGGATAAAGACGATATTATAGATATGATTGAGAAATACACCAAGGACAAAATCGGCGCTGATGATGTACTGACTGTTGCAGAAAGTGTAGTTGCTATAACCCAAGGACGTTATGTTCGCCCTGATGAGCTGCATATTAGCGACATGGCTAAATTCTGTTGTCGCTTCATTCCTGACTATGGCTCTCTTGCCACGCCTCACGGTATGCAATCACTTATGGACGCAGAGGGTACTTGGCATGTTACGCTGTCACTGTTTGCGGGCTTTCTGGGCAAACTTGTCGGCATTAGAGGTCTCTTCTACAAGTGGGGTGGCAAGCAAGCACCTTTGATTGACGACTGCACCGGTACAATGCCGCCGTTTGACAAATGTGTCGTCTATGGTCCGGCTGATGGCGAGAATGTCGTCAATAATATAAAAGAACGTCTTGGCTGTTTCGGCGCAATGATAGCAGATGTCAACGATCTTGAGCTGGAGAACCCCAAATATGTCGCAGCGACAGAGGGTTTAAATGCACCTTTGGCGGCTCACTTGTTGCAGCACAATCCATTCGGTAATGCCTCACAAAAGACACCTATCTGTATCTTGAAGAATTTCCGACAATATCAACAAGAGAATAGTCACTAACACTTCTTGACTTTGATTTGGCAATCAAATATAATAATTGTGTCGTAATGGCACGTTTATTTTTGCCATTTAGTTTAAAGTAAATAAAGTGCTGATATATATAATCCTTAACAATGAAGAAGAATACAACGATTTAACAGAAAAACAGAAGGCAGTTATCGAACGTGAAATCAAAGTATCGCTCTATGATAATTTATATGTCAATTTGAAGATATTTGAGAACGTCAATAATTATACTTACAAAGGAGAATGAAGCAGCTTGCAAAGAGACAGTCTAATAAAACTATTAATTAGCATTGCGGTCATTGTAACCGTTTTCTTTATGTTTATAAGACCGCTTGCTAACAGTATTCGCCAAGGTCTTGATCTTCAGGGCGGCACTCACGTCGTCTTAGAAGCAGAAGATACTGAGATTGCTCAAGTCAATGATGATGCCATGCAGCGCGTTGTCTCGATAATGGAGAAGCGCATTAATGAACTTGGTTTAACTGAGCCTATAGTCCAGCGTGAGGGTGTACGTAGAGTTATAATTGAGTTACCAGGCATCAAAGACCCAGATTCCGCCATTCAGACTATTGGTAAGACCGCTATGCTTGAGTTTAAAGACGAAGAGGGCAACACTGTCCTCACTGGTACAGACCTCAAAGACGCTCAGGCGGCTATAGACCAGAACAATAGAAACGTTGTCAACCTTGAGTTTAGCGATGAGGGCGGCAAGAAGTTTGCAGATCTCACAATGAAGAATGTTGGACGCAAGATTGCCATTCTGCTTGACGGCGAGGTTTTGACTGATCCTGTCGTCAATGAGCCTATCCTCGGTGGTCGTGCTGAGATTTCCGGTCAGCGTACTCTCGAAGAAGCGCAGAGATTGGCGGTTCTCCTTAGAAGCGGTGCTCTGCCCGTCAAAGTCAATATCATTGAGACCAGGACGGTTGGTCCTTCACTCGGTCAAGATTCCAAGGATAAGAGTGAATTTGCCTTTGTCATTGGCATAGGTGCTGTCTTGGCTTTCATGCTGATATTCTATCGACTCTCCGGTCTGATTGCAGATATTAGCTTAATGGCTTATACTGTCATTCTTCTTGCCGTTTTGAAGGGTCTTGACGCAACTTTGACGCTACCAGGCGTTGCCGGTATCATTCTCTCAATCGGTATGGCGGTTGATGCAAATGTTCTGATATTTGAGCATTTTAAAGAGGAGTACCGTCTCGGCAAAACACTCAGACTCTCGATGGACGCAGGATTCGATCGCGCTTTTACAACTATCTTCGATTCCAATACCACAACGATTATAGCTGCAGCAGTGTTATTCTTCTTCGGCACCGGTACAATCAGAGGTTTTGCAATAACTCTTGGACTCGGCGTTGTGCTCTCAATGCTTACAGCTATCACTTTGACAAGGTATCTGCTCAAATGGTTAATTGCTTCAAAGATATTTGAAACTCCAGGAGCTTACGGTGCTGACGGCTTCTTGCTGTTCGATCCTAAGCTTGTAAATGATAAGAAGGCGGTGAACAAAAATGCCTAGTTTTGACATCGCCAAGAGAAGTAAGATTTGGTTTATCTTTTCGCTGCTCATCATCATTCCGGGACTCATCTCAATGGCGACGAGAGGATTTAACTTTGGAATTGACTTCACAGGCGGCACTATTATGGATTTAAGATTTGAACAGCCTGTAAATATCGCTCAAGTTCGTGAATCGCTCAAACCTTATGGTCTAGATGGCAGTACTATTCAACTTTCAGGCGATTCTTCCGACGTTGAGACTTCTACTGATGTGATGATCCGTACAGTCGACCTTGAGGAGAACGACCGCAAGGCTGTTATGGCATCTATTCGTTCGTCTGTTGGCAACTATGAGGTTATGCGTGAAGAGAAAGTTGGTGCTACAATCGGCGGCGAATTGATAACTAATGCCGTCATGGCACTGGTTATATCTTGGGGATTGATTATCCTTTACATTGCTTACAGATTCGAGTTTAGATTTGGCATCGCTGCCGTCATTGCACTCGTTCACGATATATTGATTGTACTTGCCTTCTTCTCGTTCACTCAGCGACAGATTGACTCTTCCTTCGTTGCGGCGTTGCTGACGATAGTCGGTTACTCTATCAATGATACTATAGTTATTTTCGATCGAATCAGAGAGAACTTGAAGCTACACTTTAGACGCGGTGGCGATATTAATGAGCTTGTCAACCGCTCAATCTATCAAACTTTGACTCGTTCGTTGTATACTGTCTTTACCTGTATGTTCACCGTTTTGGCACTTTACTTCTTCGGCGGCGAAACTACAAAGGATTTTGCCTTTGCATTGATAATCGGCTTCGCAAGCGGCTGTTACTCTTCAATCTTCATTGCAAGTCCGCTCTGGTTGACTCTACGCAACTGGGCTGAACAGAAGAGAAAAAGCAGATCTGTAAAAGCTGATTAATCACTAGCTGCTGAAATGACAGGAGGTTTCTGCAATGCCGAAAATATTGGTAGTCGATGATGATAAGTTAATGCTTATGATTACATCGAGAATGTTAGCCAAGCGATACGAAATTATTTCTGCTTTATCGGGTGCAGAAGCCGTGAAGTTATTTGAATCAGAAAAACCTGACATGGTACTGTCAGATTTATTAATGCCAGAAATGGACGGTTACGAGCTTCACAAAATCCTACAGACAAAGAGCGTCGAGCCGGTGCCGGTAATGTTCATGACTGCAGATGAGCGCGATGAGAGCGAAAGTAAAGGATTTGAAGTTGGCGCTGTTGATTATATTCGCAAGCCATTTAAGGCTGATGTCCTGTTGCGTCGCGTTGACAACATTCTAATGAATCTTGATAAAATCCACGGACTTAAGCAAGCAGCAGATACCGATCTAATGACAGGTCTGTTGAATAAAGCTGCCTCTCAGCGTGAAATAGGTAAGATGTGCAGCACTCAGCAGGGTGTTCTACTCATGATTGATCTGGACAGTTTCAAACTCGTCAACGATCTCTACGGTCACAATATGGGCGACAAGATTCTCATTCGCTTCTCTGAACTCATCAAGGAAGTCATTCGGTCCTCTGATTTGGCAGGACGAATGGGCGGTGATGAGTTCATTGCCTTCTGTCAGCATATTCGTGAAGAAGCGGTTATAATTGAGAAAACCACTTGGCTCAATGCACAGTTGATTAAGTCTGCGAAGGAATATATGGGCGCTGATATGAATATTCCTCTAGGTACTTCAATCGGCGCGGTTTTTGTTCCCGATGAAGGTACTGACTTCTCGTCTTTGTGCCACAAGGCAGATCAAGCGCTCTATAAGGTAAAACAGAATGGCAAGCACGGTTGCGCCTTCTTTGGTAGTAACAATCACAAAGAAGAAACCGTATCATCTCAAAAAGGCATCTCTCAAATGAGAATGATACTCGGTGAAAGAAATAGAGAACCTGGTGCCTACTTCCTTGGTTTGAATGACTTCAAGACAATTTATAGGTTTTTGTGTAGATTGGTTGAAAGTTACGAAAGAGATGTGCAGCTAATGCAGATTACCATCGAAACTCAAACTCAATCGAATATAGATGAATTTCGTAATACATTGTTGAAAACACTACGCCGCAGCGATTGTATTACTCAGAACGGCAGCAATAAATTTTTATTGCTTTTAATGGAAGCTGGCTCAAAGGAAAGAGAAGTCATCAGAGACAGGATTCTTGCAAATTGGAATAAAGTAAATATATCTGCTGAATGTAAACTAAAATTTGAAATGGAAAATATAATTTAATGTGATGATTCGCTGAATATCAAATAATAATAAATAATAATCTATGGAACCAATGTGAAGAGAGAAACTAAACGAAATGGACCTTTGCATAAAATCTGCTGTTGTCGAAGGTATATTGATGGCATCAATTCTGATTATTTTTGCCGATAAACTCTCATCAGCGTTTGCTATTGACGATGTGAACCTCTTTCAATTAGTAGTTGATGCAATAAGGTTCTAAAGCGTGTTTTTGATTGCCTTATTCGTTACAATGACATATGCGTTTTACTATCTCTATATCGAGAGATAAATTTTATCAGTAACTAGGAGGGTTTAGCGAATACTCTCGCTATTAAAGTCAGAGTATTCGCTGATATTTCAGAATGAAGATTATAGTTGGACTTGGCAATCCGGGTTCAGAATATGCAAAGACTAAACATAACGTCGGGTTCATGCTGATAGATGCGATTGCAAATGAAATAAGCGCTAGTAATTGGCGTGAGGATTTTCGAGCACTTATTTCTGATGCTTTCGTTGACGGTGAGAAAGTATTCCTAGTCAAGCCACTTACATTTATGAATTTGAGTGGCGAAGCAGTTCGCCCGATTATGGATTATTACAAGCTCACGCCCGACGATCTGATTGTCGCTCATGATGATATGGATTTACAAACCGGTGTCATCAGACTTAGACCAAAGGGCAGCGGCGGCGGCCATCACGGGGTTGAGTCCATAATCCAACATCTTGGCGGCAATGAAAACTTTGCACGAATTAGAATTGGTGTTGGCAGACCGCCCTTTAATGAAAGTCTAATTTCTCACAGCGACAGTCCATACGCAGTGATGTCAAAAGTCAATCGGCATGTGCTGTCACCCTTCAATGAGGAAGATTCAATCAAGATCAAAGAAGCTATTAATTGCCTTGTTCCTGCAGCGCTCTGCATTGTCCGCGAAGGTATCAACAAGGCAATGAATAAATTCAACCCGAAGAAGAAGAAGAAGAAAGCAAATGATATTGAGTAAATTGTAATTTTATGGAGAGAGGAGACACAAATGAAAAGTTTGAACCGAAGTACAATGATCGCAGCGATTGCAGGCAGTGTCGTTGTGGCATTGATGTTAATCATAGGTACATTCTGGACCGGAAGAAGCGCAAGTCAAGACACTGAAAAAGCCGTGCGAAATGTGAGTCTCCTCTACCTTGAAGAACTTGCAGGCCGACGAGAACAAGTGCTTGCGTCTACTTTGAGTGATTACATCGGAGATTTAGATGTAGCAGTCGGTCTCTTAACCAAAGAAGATTTAAGCTCGGTTGAAAGTCTCCAAGCGTATCAGCTGCGAATGAAACAGCTTTACGGATTGGAAAAGTTTGCCTTTGTGAATGAAGAAGGCTTGATCTATACATCAAGAGGCACAAGAACTGATATTAACCAGTATGCGTTTGATTACAAGACAATTTCTAATCCGGAAATCTCCATTAAATCCTCTGATGAGAGTGCTAAAGTTGTAGTGGCTATGCCGACGGATCGACTGCCGTTTGATGGTCATTTTCTAGTTGTCTGCTTCATGGAGATTGATATGGAGTATATGCTCAAAAATATATCTCTCCAGTCCGGTTCCAACAATACGACTTTCTGCAATATCTACACGGCAGAAGGTTATTCTTTGACCAATATGGTACTTGGTGGACTTGCCAGCGAAGATAATCTACTTTCGGCGCTAGAACGTGCTGATTTTGAAGATGAATATAATATAGAAAGTATGCGTAATGACTTTTCAAAAGGACAACGCGGCGTAACTTCTTTTACTTACAACAACGTTAAAGAAACAATGTATTATATTCCTGTACATCGCACTGACTGGATGCTTACATATTTGATAAGAGAAAGCGTGATTAGTGAGCAAATTGATACCATCTCTGAAGGTATTTTAAAGAGAAGCCTGCTCATGTCGATTCTCGCCGCGTTGGTGCTGACAGTCATATTTGGCTTGATGATTAAACAAACTCGAAAGGCTTCAAAACTTGCACTTGAGCAAGAGACCTCGGAAATGCTTCAGCAGGAAATGGAAGAGCGAATTTCTCTGCAAGATGAACTTTTGGAGCAAGAGAAGAAACGAGCACAACAGGATAGCATGATCACTGCGCTTGCTGCGGACTACAGAAGCGTTTACTACGTCAACCTTGATACAGACCAAGCAACCTGTATAAGAAACGATTCTGATGATACAGATTTTACGCAAGGCGATGCTTTCGGCTTTATGGGAACTTTTACAAAGTATGCCAATGAATATGTTGCTGAGGAATATAGAAAAGTATTCCTTGATTTTATAAGGCCTGAGAATATTCGTTCAGAACTGAAGAAAAATGTAATTATCGCTTGTCGCTATTTGGTGAAGAAAAACGGCGTAGAAAGCTATGAAATGCTTCGTATGGCAGATGTTAATAGCGATAGAGAAGAGACAGATAGCACTATAAACGCTATTGGCGTTGGATTTACTGATATTGACGCAGAGATGAGAGATTCTCTAGCAAAGAATCAAGCACTTAGCGAAGCATTAAAGACTGCCAAAGAAGCAAGCAAAGCCAAAACGACATTCCTTTCCAATATGTCGCATGAAATTCGTACACCAATGAATGCCATTATAGGCTTGGATGCGCTTGCGCTTAATGAGCCAAATTTATCGGTTGTAACAAGAGATTATCTCGAAAAGATAGGTAGCAGCGCAAAACACTTGCTGAGTCTGATAAATGACATCTTAGATATGAGCAGGATTGAATCTGGTCGTATGGTGTTGAAGAATGAAGAGTTTGCCTTTTCAAAACTGATAGAACAGATCAACGTCATCTTTAGCGGACAGTGTAAGGAAAAAGGACTAGAATATAATTGTCACATTAATGGACAGTTAAATGACTACTACATCGGAGACAGTACAAAACTCCGTCAAGTGCTTATAAATATTCTCGGCAACGCTGTAAAATACACCGCTAAGGGTGGCAAGGTTGAATTAGAAGTAGGAAAAACGGGCGGATTTAGTGGCAAATCTACTCTTCAATTTAAGATCAGCGATACAGGCATTGGCATGAGTAAAGAGTATCTGCCGAAGATATTCGATACGTTCAGTCAAGAAAATTCGGAAGCAACAAATAAATATGGAAGTTCCGGGCTTGGAATGGCAATCACAAAGAGAATTGTTGACATGATGAACGGTGAA
This sequence comes from Selenomonadaceae bacterium, assembly GCA_017475745.1. Lineage (GTDB taxonomy): Bacteria > Bacillota > Negativicutes > Selenomonadales > Selenomonadaceae > Quinella. The sequence continues at coordinate 14,054 of JAFVEZ010000024.1, read as the reverse complement.
ATCAGCGTAGAAAGTGAAAAGAATGTAGGTACAACCTTCGTCGTAAGTGTCACGCTAATGGATTCTAACAGAAAGTTATCCAGTGAATCAGACGAAATAGACATAATTGTGCAAGACATGAAGGTACTCGTAATTGATGACGACCTCGTTGCTTGCAACCAAGCTAAATTAGTTCTGTCTCAGATAGGAATAGCAGCAGAAACGGTTCAATCTGGAAAGATGGCTGTTGAAGCGGTTAAACTCAGTCAGGCAAGGCAAGAGCCGTTTAATCTGATTATTGTTGATTGGCAGATGCCAGAAATGGACGGAGTAGAGACGACCAGACAAATCCGTTCAGTAATAGGCAAAGAGACAGCAATCATCATTCTAACAGCCTATAATTGGGACGATATCTTTGAAGAAGCAACTTCAGCAGGTGTAGATAGTTTTATCGCAAAACCACTTTTCTCGGAGAACCTTCTTAATGAATTGAAGAACGTACTAAAGAAAAAGGATCTGGCTTCTTCTGTCAAGGAAAACAAAGCTGACTTAAAAGGACGGCACATCTTGTTGGCAGAAGATATGGAGGTTAATGCTCAGATTATGATTCAGGTGTTATCAATGCGCGAAATGGAAACGGATCGTGCTGCAAACGGCAAAGAAGCAGTTAATTTGTACGAATCCAAGCCAGAAGGTTATTACGACGCCATTCTCATGGATATGCGTATGCCGGAGATGGACGGACTTACAGCGACCAAAACCATACGTGCAGCAAAACGAGCAGACTCTTCTACTATTCCAATCATTGCTCTAACTGCTAATGCATTCGATGAAGATGTACAACGGAGCCTTCAAGCAGGACTCAATGCACATTTGAGCAAGCCTGTCGAACCTGACGTACTCTTTGAAACACTTGAAAAATTGATTAATTAGGAGTTGTTGATTATTGAAACATATCATAACTGCACTCTATGCTGACAAAAATGGCGAGATATTCGATGCACCCGACATTATTGGTGTCGGTCGTATTGGTAGTGATATAGTTAAACTCCAGCCAGAAGATTTAATTAAACTGCCTGACAGTGCGGATTTAATGTTCTTGCCCAATCGCCGTGCAGTAGGTCTCACCAAGAGCGGTGAACTTAAAGTCATTAAAGGACAAGCAGTTTCAGCAATTCTTCCGGCCGGCTACACTCGTACTCATTTACCGGCATTTGAATGCGAGACAGCTTGCCAAATGTTGCCGCTCTATGGCTATACTGCTGTGGTTCTTTATCGTAATGAACTTTACACAACGGCAATCTACACTGACGAGAATCACAAATGGGACCCTATTCATTACAACACACGAGAACTCAAAAAACTCGTCCGCCGTGTCAAGAAGGATTTACCTAACAATCGGATTGTTGAACAGGTGGCAAATTGTTCGTTAAGTTGGCATTGTTGCACAGCTCAGAACTTGTTCTATCGTCGCTGGGAAGCAGGTATTCCAACTTCACCAACTTGCAATGCAAAATGTCTAGGTTGCATATCACTTCAACCTGCGGAGTGCTGTCCATCGCCTCAGAGTAGAATTACTTTCAAGCCGACTGTTGAAGAGATTGCTGAGGTGGGTTTATATCATCTAACAACTGCTCCTGAAGCAATTATAAGTTTTGGTCAAGGGTGTGAAGGTGAACCGTCACTTATGGCGAATAATATTGCTGAAGCGATAAAATTGATTCGATCAAAGACAGACGGTGGACAAATTAATATTAACTCCAATGCCGGCTTTACTGAAGGTATTAAGAAGATTGTCGATGCCGGTCTCGATTCAATTCGAGTGTCGATTATCAGTGCAAATGAGGAAAGTTACAATGCTTACTATAGAGCGGCTTACAAGCTGAACAACGTTAAAGAGTCTATCAAGTACGCTCTTGACAAGGGTGTTTATGTTTCACTAAATATGCTCTACTTTCCTGGTTTTAACGATCGAGAAGAAGAGTTAGCAGCTTGGATAAAATTTTTTGAGGAATTGTCGGTGCAGATGATACAAGTCCGTAACCTTAACATTGATCCTGATGTATTCCTCAAGATGATGCTATCACAGCGCGGTAAGATTATAGGTACAAAGAAATTCTTAAATACATTATCAACAAACTTTAAACATCTTCAGATTGGCAGCTTTAGCCATTATATCAATGAGGAGTGAAAAATTTATATGCGAGTATTGTTAGCAGAAGATGACAAGAGGCTCGGCAATCTAATTCAGTATATGCTGGAGCAGAATAAGTTTTCAGTTGAATGGATAACCAATGGATCCGATATTTATGAATACGCGATGTATTCGGAATATGATATTTTGATTCTGGATTGGATGATGCCTGGCGAGAATGGAATAGACGCCTGTCGACGCCTGCGCGACAATGGCTACGAAAAGGCAATTCTAATGCTTACGGCAAAGGATACCATTGAAGATCGTGTAACCGGTCTTGACGCCGGCGCCGATGATTATCTCGTCAAGCCTTTTGAATTTGCTGAACTGTTGGCGAGACTCCGTGCTCTCGGTAGGCGCAGCACTCAAAAGATACAGCAAGAAATAGTTGATATAGGTGATTTTAATCTCAATCGCACAACAAAAATCCTCAAGAAGAACAATCAAATCATTCAGCTCTCACCGCGTGAGTTCCAGATATTCGACTTGCTTGCACAAAATCTCGGCGTTGTTGTACCTCGTGACATCATTCTTGACAGAATTTGGGGTCTTGAACGCGACATCACTTCAAATAACATTGATTCTTATATGAAGATTCTTCGCAAGAAATTGCAGGAAGTCGATGGTAAAATCTCTATCAAAACTATCCGCGGTATTGGTTACAGACTCGAGGCATAAGATACCAAAAAATTTTTTGGATATGGAAGGCAAATAAATGGAAATGTTCGGACGCAGCCGGCGGCAGCTAACCCTGATATACTCAATGATGATGTGTATATTTCTGATCGTGCTGATTTTTGTTGTGCATATGACAATGGAATGGGCAATGTTTTCAGAGCAGGCGCAGGAAATTTTAGACGCCGCCGACAGTATTTCCGACCTTAGAGAACGTTATGGTCAAAATCCCGAAGCGGCAAATGATGAAGGCAAGTCCTACAAAAGTACTAACGACCGCTTATTTTTTTATATCTTTGATGAAGACAGGCGTCTAGTTGATTTCGCCCGAGCCTCATTTAGGGTAGAATCATTTATTCTTGATACTATTGATTCCTGGCGCATACAGGACGGTGAGGTTGCCGTCTTCAGCAGACCAAATGAGCTAGGCAGAACTACCAACGTGATGATGGCTTCCAAATACTTGCGGATTGCCGGCGTTAATCACAAACTCTACGTTGGTAAAGATGTCACTGTCATGTATTCTGGCCTGCAAAAGTCAACTTATATATTGATATTTCTTGGAGTAGTTGCCCTAGTCATTGCCACTTTGTTTGGTCACTTCATGGCAGGGCGTGCAATCGTTCCACTCAAAGAAGCCTACGAGAAGCAGAGACAGTTCGCAGCGGATGCCTCACATGAACTCAGAACACCACTCGCTGTCGTCATGGCTTCTGCTGATTTGCTATTGATGGATCAGTCAATTAAATCACCATTCCTCAAACAGGTAATTGAAGATGTCAAGAGCGAAGTTCAGAAGATGTCTAAACTCGTAAGTGATTTGTTAATGGTTGCTAGGAGTGATAACAACGCCCTTAAAGTCACCATTAAGAAGTTTGACTTAGGTGAGATGCTCAACCAGAATATCAGAATGATGAGACCGCTTGCGGAGAAGAAGGGTATCACACTAAATGGTGAGAATATTCAAGAGGTTGACATGCAAGCTGATGAGCAAAAGATCAAGCAACTCATTCTGATCCTCGTCGACAATGCAATCAAATATACACCCGAAGGCGGTAAGGTGACTGTCGGTATCGAGAGCATAAATGAGGGTAAAGTCACTTTCTTCGTACAAGACAGCGGTATCGGCATTGCTAAAGAAGACCAAGATAAAGTATTTGAGCGCTTCTATCGAGTTGATAAAGCAAGATCGCGTGAGATCGGCGGCAATGGGCTTGGCCTTTCGATTGCAAGTGAGATCGTCAGACTGCATGAGGGTAAAATCTCAGTTGAAAGTGAGCTTGGACAAGGCACCAAATTTATTGTAGAATTGAAGATTGCCTTCATTAAGAAAGATTGAGTGGCAGTGACGTAGATGAGATAAATGTATTAAAAATCAACGATTGACAAATAATTTCAATGTGATACAGTCAATAAAGGAAGACACCTTGTGGGAACAAAGCGTCAACTACACCGACAGTGGCCTGTTCCATATATAGAGAGATTTAGAAGAATAATTAGTAGTCGCCTAATTGGAGCTAGGCGGCTATTTTACTTGTCAGAATCAATACAGCGATGATTATGATAACAACATAACAACTTTAATCAAGTTTAGTTTCTTCATGATTATATCTCTGGGCTAGGATTGACCGTCTGATACTGCTGGTGCAAATTCATTTTATCATACAATTTTACAGTAATTTATCAACAGGAATTTAACAAGAAATGCCGAAACAAATTGCAAGAGCGGAATTAGTCGAAAGGAATGATAATCGCTTATGTATATCAAGAAAAATCTGCGAAGAATGATAGCAGCTTCAATGATAGTCGGCGGTACTGCCTTCTCACCGGTGGTTGAAGTTTGTGACTTTCCTATAATTTCCATTGTCCATGCAGAAGTCAAAATGTATACAGGTGTTGGTGAAGATTATGCAAGTCAAATTGAATCCCAAGATGTAGCAAAATTGCGAGCAAGAGAAAAGGCAATTAAACGAGCAACAGAACAAGCTGGAGTATACTTGATGAGTTATTCTCGTACAATTAATGCAGTTCTTAAAGATGATGAAATTTCAGCTATAACAAGTAATACTTATGAAATTATTGGAGACGTTAAATACGAAGTAAATGTAAAACAAGAAACAGATGAAATCACAATAATAATTTGGAAAGCAACGGTTAATGTAAATGTCGATGATTCTGAAATAAAGAAATGGATTCGACTTAATCCAAAAGATAAAGAAGATACAATCAATAGATATAAGCAAAATCAAATATTGTCATCTAAAAATAACAGTCAAATTGAAAAATTGAGAAAAAGTACCGAAAATGCTACAACTGATGAAGAAAGAATAAAACTTAGAATGCAATTTGAAGATATTGATGAAGAATTCTTGTATAATCAAAAAATGGTTGAAGGCAATAAATTAAATTATCAAAGAAAATTTCATGAAGCGATAAACTCTTACACTGAAGCAATTCAATTAAAACCAAATGATATTGAGGCATATATTCAGCGTGGTCACTCTTATATAAATTTACAAGGTGATAATCAAGTTCATAATATAAAAAACGAAAACTATTATAATCGAGCTATGGAAGATTTCAACAAAGCAGTTCAGCTTAAGCCAAATGAAGCCAGGGTCTACTATTATCGTGGTTTTGGTTACTTTATGTTGCATGATTATAATGATTCCATTAGAGATTTTAACAAATCTATTGAACTCAATCCAAATTACTATAAGACTTATCTTTTACGTTCTGTCTATTATCGTTTTGAGTTAAAAAATAATAAATTGGCACTTAAAGATTTGAATAAGGCAGTGGAACTTGCTCAAGATAATGCTCACCCTTATTACAGCCGTGGAAGTTTTTATTATCAACATTTAAAAAATTATAATTTAGCAATAGAAGATTTTAGTAAAGCTATAAAAATTGACCCTAATTTTGTTTGGGCTTATTATGAACTTGGTCAAGCCTATCTTGAATTAAAAAACTACAATCTAGCGATTGAAAATTTTAATAAGTTCATTCAATTTGATGATCCTCAAATTTATTTGGGTTATTGTAAACGTGGTGAATGTTACAGAGGATTAAAAGAGTATGATCACGCTATAGAAGATTTCAATAAGGCAATTCAACTTGATCCTGCTATGGGATTTTTATATTACGAACGCGGAAAATGTTATAAGGCAATGGGAGATAAAGTAAAAGCAAAGGCAGATTTTGCCAAATGGAAAGCCAGTATTAATTATTAAAAAGGATATAAAAATGGAAAATCTAAAAGCTATATTATATCTTGTAGCGACACCAATCGGAAATCTTGAGGACATTACTTTTCGCGCAGTCAAGGTGCTGAAAGAAGTTGACTTCATTGCTGCAGAGGACACCAGACACACCCGCAAACTCTTGACACACTTCGATATTCACACGCCGCTGATTCGCTACGACGAAAACAATAAAGATATTGCCGGTGTACAGATAATTGAACGTCTCAAAAATGGTGAGAGTGCTGCCTGTGTGAGTGATGCAGGATTACCTGCAATCTCCGATCCGGGTTCTGATTTAGTAAAATTAGCGATTGAGACCAATATAAAAGTCGTGCCGATACCCGGAGCAAATGCCGCATTATCTGCATTAATTTGCTCAGGTTTGGACACAACCTCATTCACATTTATCGGATTCCTGCCAAGAACCCCTAAAAAATGCCGCGAAGTATTGGAACGTTTGAAGTCGCATGAGGAAACGCTGATATTCTATGAAGCACCTCACCATCTCAAAACAACGTTAAAGAATCTTTCGGAAGTTTTTGGCAATCGTGAAGTCATCCTTGCACGCGAACTCACTAAAATACATGAAGAATTTATTCGCAGCAAGCTCGAAGATTTGATAAATCAATTTGAAGATACTGAACCGCGCGGTGAATTTGTGATTGTCGTTGACGGCGCTGATGATGAGATTGTCGACGTTGCAGATGAATCAATCTCCGACATTATGACAGTCTATCAGAAATTCATTGCTGACGGTCTCGACAAAAAAACTGCAATGCGTGAGACTGCCAAACGGCTGAATATTAGCCGCCGTGAGGTCTATAATTATATTTTGACGAAGGAAAGTTAATGGAAAAGTTTTGCAAGACAGAGGCCGTTGTCCTCGCCACCACAGATTTCGGCGATGCCAACAGAGTAGTATCATTTTACACTAAGGAATTTGGAAAGATCGAAGCCAACGCTTATAATTGCCGAAGGGCTAAAAGTCCGCTCTCCGGCGCTATGCAGATGTTCAATCACATCTCGTTGGAATTTATCAGAAGTTCCCCAGTCTACAGAGTTCACGAGGCGGACATAATCAACTTCTACAGTATTAGTGAGAACTTATCAAAATTGGCGTATGCGTCCATTTTGTTTGAGCTTGTCAATAAAATGTCACCAATGGGACAAGTCGACAACTCGGTATTTAATCTCCTGCTCAATGCCTTGAAAGCCTTTGACAAGCGCAACCCTCGCATTGCAGCGATAATATCTTCCTGTCAATTCATTCAATTATCTGGCTTCGCTATAGAATATCCAAAGTCAATGGACAAACTATTTAAGTTGCTGATGAACTTTGATTGGCAGGACTCCACAAAATTCACTTTAAAGTCAGGAGAATTGGAAGAGGCAGAGAAGGCTTTTTATAGATATGCTCAGTCAATCTTGGAATCACCGTTGAACTCGTTAAAATTCCTACATATGATTCAATCGTCGGTCTCGTAGGCTTCATTTAAAAGACGTTCCTGTTGCTCACGTTTGCGGCGCTCAAAGGCGCGATTAGCAAAGATACTCGGCATTGCTGCGCCTATTGCAATTCCAAGTATAATAAGAACTGCGTCGACGCCGTTTTGTACTGCGTTGAGAAGTTCGTCCGTGTTAAGCTCTCTGATGTTGATAATCGCAAAGAGCAAGCGGTAAATCAAAACACCTGGTATTAGCGGAATGACAGCCGGAACAATGAGTACTTGCGTCGGTGCATGTAGCCAATGAATGGCTTTAACTGCAATGACGCCAACCAACGTCGCGCCAATGAAGGTTCCCATTACCGCTGATAGATGTAACTCAAATATACAAAAGTTCCTTGTACAGACCGCAATCACTCCACCTATTCCTGCAGCGAAGAGTAAGCGCGGTGGCAGATTAAACATCACTGAAAAACCGATTGCACCGATAGCCGAACCGAATGCAAATATCAAGTAATTGTTTACGGGTGCCGTTTGCAGATTTGTGAAGGTCTCTACATTCAACAGTCCGATAGCAAAAACTATACCAAATGTCATACCACCAACAATCAGAAGCGTGTGAACAGATCTTGCCACGCCGCTTATCAGCAAAGTGTTGATAAGATCGCTAATAGAGTTTATGAGCGGTATTCCAGGCGTCAAGAACAAAGTAGTTGCAATGATTGGGTGCCAAGGTGTAGCCGTTGGCAGGAAGTGTGCAAAATAAGCGGCGGTTGTCGCAGTGAAAGCCGCAAACGCAACATTAGCATAGGCATTGATACCCATTCGGGCGCAAATAATCTGGACTACTTTGCCGAGGATAGAACAGATAGTCGTATAGAAGAAAGCAGCAGTATCACAGCCAAATAGGGCGCTGATACCGCCGCAAGCAAAACCTGTCGATAAAACTACAAGCCACTCCGGATAGCATTTAGCCCTGTGCTCTATATTTTTGAGATTATCTTCAAACTCCTCAAGAGTGTAATGATCTCTCAATGCCCGCCAAGTCAACTTGCTGACGGCGTGTATTATCCTCATATCAACAGCATGTTTGTGGCACTTTCGGAAGTTGGTATATGAATGATCTTCATCACTTATATTGAGCATCAGCGTTGTGTACATTATATGCAAGTTGAATTGCTCTTCTTTTATGCCCATATACGCCGCAACTCTCTTCATATCGCGAATGATTCTGATAGTATCAGCACCATTCTCCATCAAGAGCTGTCCTATCGACAGTACCAATTCAGTTTTCTTGCCGATCTCTGCAAATGTGTCGTGCAAAATCTCCTGCTGCTGGTGGTATGAAATTGCTTCAGACAAAGTATTCACCTCACATAAATAGAATTTATTTGCTTTTGTATGTTGAATGTGTTATATTATTAACATTCACTACACTTGTAACAAGGGAGCGAACAATATGGCAGATATATTAATTGAAGGAAAGAGACTTAGCTTGAGACGTGCAACTGTTGATGATTTAGATTATATCATAGCTTTGGAATTTGCGCCTGAGAATTTGAAATTTATTGTACCGTTTGACAAGGATTTTCACAAGGAGATTGTAACCTCCGACAACTCAAAAGCCATAGACGTTATCATTGAAGAACAGGTTACGAGGTCTGCTGCAGGATATTTCATGATAAGAGGTCTTGACACTGAGTCGAAAGAGATGGAATGGACACATGTTATAATAGGTCACAAGGGTCTTGGCTACGGACATGAGGCAATGAAGCTATTGAAGGCTTGGACGTTTGATGTAAAAGGCTTCCATCGTGCCTGGCTTGACTGCAAAGACTACAATAAAGTTGCAATTCATCTTTACGAGTCAGAAGGTATGATTAAGGAAGGACTTATTCGTGAGACATTACTGACCGATGGTGTCTATGAGAATTTGATAATCTTCGGTATGTTGGATAGGGAGTATAAAACTCGCAAGGAAATCGGCAAAGAGTTCGATATAAATGATTTGGAAAATTAAAAACGATGCTTTAGCTTGAAAGTAAAGAGAGTTACAATGTATAATTGCAACTCTTTTTATATTGAAACTTTTAAACTTGAATGAAAAGTCTATGGTTATGATTTAAATAATTGGTCAAAGTAATTGGAATAAATGATATATCAGAAAGAATTAACATAGGTAAATCAATAACACTATCGCCAGCACAGAATACCTTTTCTGGATTAAACAATTTCTTTAGTTGGAAGAGAGCTTCACCTTTGTTTAATGATGGTGGAAACAAATAAATTTTACGACCAGAATATTGTGTTGTTAGATTAGTCTGCTTTTGAATTTCGCTTGATATTCTATCTACATCTAAAGTATCAGAGCATTTCAAAAATAGAAAACTGTCGTCAACAACTCGGCAGATAGTGAAATTAGGATTTTGTGATAACAGAATTTGTTGTTGATTAAGTTCATCTGTATAAGGTTGAATGTGTTCATTAAAGAAGTAGGATTTCCATTCAAAATCAATATCATCATTGTGAATAAGATTGGCACCATTAGAAACAACAGCATATTCAGGTTTAGTGCCTTCTATCCATTGAATCCTCTGATATTGTTCAATAGAGCGAGTGGTAACAGGAATGAATAAAACTTTTTTGACAACTTCTTTCAATAATTCAACAGCACGACTTGAAATGAAACTTTGCTCTCGACCGTTGTAAATCTCGATGCAAATATCATCGTCAGTTCTGTGTTTGTAGGAATGAATCAAAGTATTATCTAAGTCACAAGCAAACAAATAATTAATCATGTGTCAGCAAGCGAGCGAATGAGACCACAGGCTTTATAATTTTGTAGTTGGTACTCAATTAGCTCAACTTTCTTCTCCTTTGCAAGTTGATAGAGATGTCCCAAGTGTTCTTCATCGGAGAGACTATGAACAAGAATCTTCCATGGCAGTCTGCGTAAAAGTACACGAGTAGCTTCGCCAATGCTAGGTTTAATCAGATTTATATCACAAATATGAAATTCATCAGCAATTTTAAATACTTCATCAAGACCACTGTTATCTTTGACAGCGGTTTTATTTTTATATATTTTTAAAAAATTGAACTTACTCTCAATGGCATTGATGAACTGATAAGTTAAATCTTTATCTTTCAAGTTAGAGTAAAATGCAGCACCGTGAAAATCATCTTTGTCTATGATATCATTACGAAGGAATGTTCTACTCAATAGTCCAGAAACAATAGAATTTAAACAAGAACTGGCAATAAGAAAATCCTCGTGAGTGCCGTACTTATCAGCAATGTGAGCAGGATCAGAAAGTACAGCAAGCCCAGAATCAACAACAGGATAATCTTTCATGGCTTCAACCAACTGATTTTGAATAGCACCTTTACCAGTCCAGCCATCAACAAATTGTATGGACTGAGGCTCATGACGCTTTAAAATATAATTCATAGCATTTTTGTCAATGCCAATACCACGAATGATGGATATAGTATAATGCTTGATTTTGCAGTGATATTTCTGTTCAATATAGTGCTTAATCAGAATACCAATAGAAGTACCAGCACGGGCTAAAGATACAAGCACAACATCTTTGCCTTTATCAGAGTAAATCCAATCAGCTACGTTACCGACAGCCTCAGCAGTTATTGCTGAATATCTTTCAAGTGCAATGTAATAGGTCTTTAAATATGCAGGTGAAGGCTCGTACTCAATAGGTAACATTTCAGAATAATGTCTGCCCGATTGGATTAATCTTTCTCGTACTTCTGTACTTTGAGGTTTGACGAGTCCGCTTATGTCTTTTAATAAAATAGTCACATCTTCAAGATTATAAGTGCTGAACATCATTACCACCAACAAAGATAACTTTCCCATAGCCGTGAACACTAAGAGCAGTAAGTAAAGAATTAACTGATTCCGTATGCCAATACCCTACATCGGAAATAACAAGGATTAAATCATAATATTTCAGATTATAAATGTAAGTAATTCTGTTGACATCATAAAAGCTGCGAAGTTGGTAACCTTCAGTAATTGGATAGTCATTTTGTTGAGTGATACCGATTGGACTTCTAGTAGAGGAATGAGTTAAAACCTTGTAACCTTTGTCTTCTAAAATTTTACCAGTGATGATGGCAGGAAGCATACATTCCTCTGTACCTAAAACTAGAATAGAATCGCTATCCTCAACAAGGTTTAAAATTTTACTGCCGAGTAGTTTCAGTCCTGAGATATAGTTTTGAATTTGAACACCTAAACGTGGATTTGGCAAAGAAGTTGTCATATTAAATAGAATTTTGTTTTCAATAGACTCAGTTAATGAGTTTAGAACCTTTGGGGCTTGTGTAATTATATCAGATACATCAAAGTTTCTCGTTGGAAGTTTAATTAAATATTCACAATCAATTCCATCAGACTGAAGCAAATCTTCATTTTCAGAAGAAAGACGATTAATAATAGAGACAACTACAAGTTTTTTATTATTTATAATAGGATATTCAGATTTTAACTGACGAATGATGTTTCGAAGAGTTTTACCAGTAGATAGCTCATCATCAACAAATACTACAGTTGAAGTATGTTGTAACCATTCATTTAGTTTATCACAGTATAATCTTTGCTCTGGAGCGTGGCTATGTTCTTCAAGAAAATCAATAAAATGATAGTTGTTTGAGAATTGTTCACGCGTGGTATGAATGTAAATACAATCTTCTGATAAAGAAGCTGCAACCATAGCACCAATGGCAGTGGCAGTCTCAGCAAATCCAATTACAAGTTTGGTATCAGGATATTTTGAAGCAACTTTATCACCCAAAGTCTTCATCATATTTAAAGCAGAAGTTGAACTTACAGGTATATGCTTGCCCTGCAAAGGATTGACTAATAGATATGAGCGTTTATTGTTGTTGTGACGTTTGGCTATTCTCAAGACATCATTAATTTTATAAATCATTTTTAACCCCATAAATTTCACTTAAAATTTTAATTCGTTCAGCCCATTTGAAATGACATTTTAACTCATTCATTCTTCCAGAAACTTTAGCTACACCATGAGAATCAGACTGCCAATTTAAAATTTGGTTAGCATCGTCAATATCATCTTGAGTTACTTTTAAACTGTCGAAGATATAAGAAAGTTGTGATGGGTGAATAGCAGACTTACCAATAAAACCATTTATTCTATCTAGTATTAATTCTTGTTTTAATCCTTCGGCCCAAAGATTGCCTTTGCCATTGTCAAAGTAATTCCAAACAGAACCAGCAACAACATACTCTTTAGCAAAGACATTGAGGATATTAATCAAAATATCACGAACAATACCAATATCGTAGACTGTATGATTAATATCACGTCTCAAGCCATAAAGATTGCCGAGATCGTTGACACCAACTCGTACATTTAAAACATAATCTTTGATGATGTCTAGTACTTTTTTTATCCTGATTAGAGCTTCATTACGAGAAGAATTATCAGCAATCATCTCAGTCTCCAAGATAGGCATAGTATAGAGTGTTTTTTTACGATTGCGATTTATTTCATAGATAATAGCAGCATAATTTTCTGCATTGTTCAAGTCGAATTTAGGAAATATATAACCTGTCATTATATTGGTGAGGTCAGATAATTTTTCATGAACAGATATCAAATGCTCAGGTGAGCGCACTCTAACAAATATCAAAGGTAATTTTATGCCATTTAGCAAATTTCTTCGTAATGGATTTTTTTTATTTTCTACAGAGGTTAATTCTTGCAATATATATTTTAAAGTTTCTTCAGCTTCTTCCAATGCTTCATCACGAATTGAATCCTCAAGACAAAAAGCTATAGAAGTTAAACAATCAATAGGGTCATTTCTAAGTTTTTCAATAATATTTTTCTGAAAAGCTGGCATATACAAAAGTCCGCCAACCATGTATTGTAAGGCATTTTTATTTAACTCAATCATTAAAATCTCACTTTCAATTTGAATTTATTTATTATATCATGAATTGATTAAAAATCAAACGATATGTTGCTTTGATGAAAACTAACACCTAGAAAAAATTTTTTGATAGCAATGTTATAAAATATTGACATAAACGTTGAATTATCTTATCATAAATAAGAAAATTGAATACTGATTGGATCAGGTGTCGAAAGACTTAATAAGGAATTTGGTAATTTGGTTGTGAATCAACTAAAAAAGCCGGAGCGGTCCCGCCACTGTATCAGCGAGCGACTCTGCATTTATGTCATTGGACTTGAAAAGTCTGAGAAGGCGCAGAAAAGCTATGACCTGGAGCCAGGAGAATTGCCTGATTGACAATCACCGTTTGACCTGCGAGTGATGGGGATGGGGATTTTGGCATTGTTTTATTGCCTAAATTTCCGGTAAAAGCCGGATTTTTAATTTGTCCTCACATTTGCTGTGAGGATTTTTTATTGGTGGTGATAATCGTTGAAACAATTAGGAAATAGGCTGCTGCAAATGCTGATAACTTTAATCGGCGTGAGTTTCTTGACATTTTGCTTG
>JAFVEZ010000023.1 GCA_017475745.1 Selenomonadaceae bacterium | reverse complement strand
TAGCTGATACCTTTAAAATTTCCATGATCCGTTCCTCCTCTCTTGTTACGTTGAAACGATTGCTAGTTCTCGTGTTGCTGCGGCTTCTTCTACGTCTATGTTTTTGATGGAACAACCCTTGGTATATTTGTCAGCCGTTGTCGAATGAAGACAAGGCGGCAGACCGAATAAAGATATTCCTATTCTAAAGTTAATTCTCTGTGATTCCTTCAAATCCTGCAAAAATATTAAAATTTTCTAATTAATCATAATTCTTTTGGCTGAAATATACAAGAGTCTTTGCTGGCTTGACTTTACAGCTAAAGTCGGATAAAATATCATCATAAATGACTTTGCAGGAGAAAGGGTGATTTGTATGTCGATAAAATTATTTGTGACAGATTTAGATGGAACATTGCTACCCGCAGGCCAAAAAGTACCTGCTGCCAATATTAAGGCTGTCCGAGATATGGTCAATAGCGGAGTGATCTTCACCATAGCCACTGGCAGAATGTATAGTGCTTCTGTTGAGATCGCAAAGAAACTTGGTGTCGATGTTCCAATAATCACCTATAACGGAGCTTTTATCAAAACGGTTGGCGGTGAAGTCTTCCACAGTGCCTTCCTTGCTCCTGCTCTTATCGTCGAGATCGTCAACTTTTGTCAAGTTCATCAATGGCACCTGCAAAGTTATAGTAATGATAATTTGTACTATCCTGAGCATAATGACTTTGCAAAAGGTTATGAAAAAGTACTTAAAATCAATAAAGGCAAGGCAATCGGTTGGGACGGATTACGTCAATATACTGAGAACGTGCCGAAGCTCTTGACCATCTCATCAAGTGCCGAAGAGACAGCAGAGAGAATCAAGGTGCTTAAGGCGGAGTTTGGAGATCGAATCAACGCCATTCGTTCAAATGCAGAGTACACCGAAATCACCCGTCCTGAAGTCTCAAAGGCTGCAGCGGTCAAAATCCTTGCAGAAAAATGGAATATCGACAACTCAGAAGTCATGGTAATCGGTGATTCTTACAATGACTTGCCAATGCTCAAGGCTGCAGGACACAGCGTCGCAATGGGTAATGCGCCCGACGATGTAAAGGCGGTTTGTGAATTTGTAACTGATACTTGTGATGATGATGGCTTCGCCAAAGCAGTTTACAAATATGTACTTAAGAACAATTAACTAAACCTAACCAGCAGAAAGGTGATATATCATGGAAGAACGTCAAAATAATATTAGTGATGATAGCAGTTTGAATGATGTACACAGCGAAAACATTGACAGTAGTGTAACTTCTGATGTTGAGGTTATGGAAGACCTCAAAGATAACGAAAAGTCCAGAATTGTGATCGTAACTGGTATGAGCGGTGGCGGTAAAACGCAAGCCTGCAGGTATTTAGAAGACCTTGGCTACTTCTGCGTTGACAATCTCCCACCCGTCTTTATCCCCAAGTTCGTTGAACTCTGTTCACACGGCGGCAGTCATGTCAAGAAGGTTGTCTTCGTCGTTGATACAAGGAGTCGTGACTTCTTTGATGCCCTCATTCAAGTGCTTGAAGATATGAACAAGAACGATCAAGCCTATGAAATGCTCTTTATGGACGCCGCTGATGAAGTTATTATTCGACGTTACAAGGAGACTCGCCGCCGTCACCCAATGGCACCTTCCTCAAGAATATCTGATGGAGTCTCCAAAGAGCGTGCCAGACTTGAAGGTGTACGAAGTAAGGCAACTTACATAATTGACACTTCAAATCTCAGCAAATCCGACCTCAAGGAGAAGATAGTTCGTCTGTTCGGCAATCCTGAAGGCGAACAAATGAACATCAATATACTTTCATTCGGTTTTAAGTTTGGTATGCCGCTTGACGCCGATATGGTGCTTGATGTCCGATTCCTGCCCAATCCTTTCTATATAGACACACTCCGACACAAAAGCGGTGCTGTGCAGGAAGTGGCCGATTATATTGACTCCAAGCCTGTAACTCAAGAGTTCGAGAAGAAGCTTGTCTCTTTGATTGATTTCTTGATTCCTCAATATATCAGAGAGGGCAAGAGTCAGCTTGTGATTGCAATCGGTTGTACTGGTGGCATGCATCGCAGTGTTTTCATTGCTAGATATATATATGACTTCCTCAAGAAGAAGGGTTATGCTGTCAAGTTGGAACACCGCGACCTAATGAAGAACGATGTCTGGGAACACGTAGAAAATAATTGAGGGAGCGATTAAATGCTACATCTTTTGAAGTGGCTTTACCCAGGCATGAAAATGAAGCGCTGGCTCTTATTGTTTGCAGTCGGCGTTCTGCTGGTAAGTCTGGGCTGTGCCCTCGTCTTCAACTACAAATATCTCGATCAAATCGAGGAAGAAATCTTTCGGCTTGTGTATCTGTCACTTGGCAGCTACAATTACACCATTACTACCTTCATTGGGTTTTGTGTCGTCGTTGTCGGTTCCTCTTGTATGATGTTAGCGACGAGACAAATTATCCGCTCAATTATAGTTGTGCTAATGCCGGAATCTTCCGATCGCTTGGTTGATGTCATTTACGAAAAGCGCAAACTCGGTCGAGGTCCTGCGGTGACAGTAATAGGCGGCGGTCATGGCTTGAGTGTTCTTTTGAGAGGTATAAAGGCCTCAACTAGCAATGTCAGTGCAGTCGTAACTGTTGCTGATGACGGTGGTTCTTCCGGCCGTCTTCGTGAAGAGCTAGGGATCATTCCGCCTGGTGACTTACGCAACTGTCTGGTGGCTCTTGCCGATACCGAACCGCTTATGGAGAAGCTCTTTCAATACCGTTTTGAAGGTAATACTGCCCTTGCCGGCCATAGTTTCGGCAACCTCTTTATTGCCGCAATGAATGAAGTCACTGGTGATATGGAGACGGCTCTTCAGGAATCATCAAAGGTCCTTGCCGTCAAAGGACGTGTCCTTCCTGCTTCCAAGGAATATATCAGACTTGATGCTATCATGGAGGATGGCACTGTTGTCGAGGGTGAGTCACGTATACCTGAAGCTCACAAGAAGATAAGGCGAGTTCGCCTGTTTCCAAAGAAAGTGCCTGCCGTACCCTCTGCACTTGAAGCCATTGAGACTGCTGATGCAATCATTCTTGGTCCAGGAAGCCTTTACACAAGCATAATGCCGAATCTATTAGTTGAGGGTGTTGCAGCAGCCTTGAAGAAGAGCAAGGCAATCAAAATCTACATTTGCAATGTGATGACACAGCCAGGTGAAACTGATAACTATACAGCTTCCATGCATGCCAAGGCTATTCTTGACCACGCTGGCAGAGGTGTTATTGATTACGTTTTGGTCAATTCTGCGCCAATCCGTGAAGAAATGTGCCAGGAACTTAACGCCAAGCCTGTAGTGGTTGATGAGGACAGAATCAATGCTCTCGGTATGGGTCTTGTCAAAGCTGATCTGGTCAGTGAAACAGATGCAGGGCGCCACGATCCCTATAAACTCTGCGCCGCCGTAATGAAAATGGTCTACGAACTCCAGCCCTCCAGGTGAGTAGTTGACAGAAGCCGAGAATATTGACTCAACAAACCCGCAAAGTGACCAGAATGAGATAGCAATAAGAAAGTAATTACAACTCAACAAGCGAAGAGGACTCTGAAAGTAAATAAAAGTCAAATAACTGTGTTTCATAATTGCAATGCATTTAAAATTGCTATAATCGAGAGGAGTGTAATTATGCCTTCCTTTGCTTATGAGGTTAAAAGTGAGCTTGCCAATATTCTCAATTATAGTGAGTGTTGCAACAGCGCTCAGTTAAATGCTATGCTGAAGGTTGGCGCAAAAATTATCGGCAACAGAATTGACTTCAACACCACTAACGCTGCTGTTGCCAGAAAGGTACTGAAACTCATTAAGATTGTCTGCAAAGACGCCAAAACCGAGGTAGCAGTCATTCGCAATAAGAAGTTTCGTGTGACTAATCGCTACGTCATAAGGATACTGTCGGACGAAAAGACCGCTCCGTTGTTTCGAGAAATGCAGAATAACAAATTCCCAACTGAGGGCTGTTGTCAAAGTTCCTACCTTCGTGGCCTGTTCCTGGCTTGCGGCAGTATCAATCGTCCTGAAGTTGACTATCACTTGGAAATATTCACTAATACTGAAGCTACTGCCAAGTTCGTCACCAAGAGTATGAAACGAATGGGCTTTCCTGCTAAGTACTTTGAACGTAAAGATAAATTCGTGGTTTACTTGAAAGAATTTGACATGATTTGTGACTTCCTGTACTTGATAGATGCCAAAGAGGCCGTTGAGCGCTTTGAGATTGCCCAAAATGTCAAGGAAGTGAGGATAAATGTCAATCGTATTATCAACTGTGAAACGGCAAATCTGCAAAGATCTATAAATGCCGCTCAAAAACAGATAAAGGATATAAGAATTATAAATGAACTTGGTCTACCATTAGATGAACGATTGCAAGAAGCTGCGAATATAAGACTGCAAAATCCAGATGCAACTCTTTCCGAATTAGCAGGTAAAATATATATGAGTGTTTCCTGTTTAAAACATAGAATGAGTAAAATTCATCTAATTGCAAATCCAAATGAAAGGCAACAATCCTTAAAGAAGAGAAGAAAAAACATGAGGTCTTGAAGGAACAAGAGTTGCTTTCACCGAAATATAAGGAATTGTAAAAAATTCTGATTTGATATTGCAATTTATTTAATATTTCGATAAAATTATATGAAACTTGATAAATGATTTGGAAAGTTTAAAAGGATCAAATGGGAGGACGTAGCGATGGAAAATAATAATGCCAATGCAAGTTTCAGCGGTCAAATTTCTAATGGCACGCCAACAAAACCAGCTAATGATAAATTAAGGATTTTGATTAGTGATGATTCCAGGCTTTTGCGTAAAAAACTTCGTGAAGAATTAGAAAGACTCAACTGTGAAGTAACTGAAGCTGCAAATGGCAAAGAAGCTATTATGAAAGACCTTGAAGATGAGCCGGACGGCGTTATTTTAGATATTGTCATGCCGGAAGTCGGCGGAATTGAGGCACTGCAAGTTATTCGCGAAGTTAGCCCTGATGTTCCAATCGTCATGCTCTCTTCTGCCGGTACTCCTCAAAAACTCATGCAGACCCTCAAAATGGGAGCTATTGACTTTATTCAGAAGCCCTATACCAGAGAACAGATTGTCAAGGCTGTGGAAGCAATTAGACGCGCCAAAGCCAAGCGACAGAAGCAAAAGGAAATGGAAAATGTTGAAGAGGAGTCCATTTAATGAAAAGCCACGACTTTGGACAATTCCTCTTTAATAGTTCTGCTTTTAGCGAAGTTCAGCTTAACGATATAATCAAGAAGGCAGGAAAGTCTGAACCGACATTGGCAACGGCGGCTTTGTTTCTCCAGTTGATAGAAGCCGCCGAATTAACGCGGCTAGATGACGAATTTGTCCATACTCTTATCACACCCAGACAGGCAGCACGCGCCTTAGAGCTTAAAGATGGACAATCCTTATCTCTTGCTCAAGCGCTTATTGATGATGGCATAGTAGACTACTTAAATTTGGATCAACTTTTTAAAAAGTATAACAAATTAGAGATACCGCCGATTGAATCTGCCTTGACTGCCTATTACGAAAAGTTGAAGGGTTATCCTGATATAGACTTTCCATTTGCAGTTGATGTTATCAGCAGTTTTCACACTTTCCTGTCAGAGACACTGAAAACTACAATTATTATCTTGCCGCCGTCAGACTGCAACCACGAAAACCAAATTGGAGCAAGTGTCAAAATTATTGGTGAGATACCTGTCGTCGTTGCTATGTTTGCGAATAATGAAATTTTTCTGCGTCTTGCCAAGAGATATGACGAATATGTAGAGACCACAGAAGATGCACATGACGCCATCTCTGAATTGTTAAATGTATTCACCGGACACTTCACGGTTAAGATTGCCGTGACAAAAGGTCTTGAAGAGGTGCCGGAGCCGCCGCGTTACGGTTCAGTTGCCAATGTCAAGTGTATAACCATGCTGGCGGATATTGGTACATTTTACATCTACATAGGCAAGGCGGAAATCTTTGATTGAATGAAGAATATCTTTCTTAACATAACAAAACCTCCTAATTGAGACAGGAGGTATTTTTTGTTTGAACTCTCGAAGGTGAGGAAAACGTTTTGAAACTCAACAGGGAATTTTACAGGCAATCAGCATTGATCGTTGCCCGCGAACTTATCGGTAAGAAGTTAATCTTCCACACCGAAGAAGGAACAACAGGCGGTATCATCATTGAGACTGAAGCCTATATGGGTGCAGATGACGCGGCATCACATTCATATCAAAATCGACGAACCAAACGGACTGAAGCAATGTTTAGTGACGGTGGCCACGCTTACATCTATCTAATTTATGGCATGTATCTTTGTTTTAATGTCTCTGCTAACCTCAAAGATGTACCAGAAGCAGTGCTGATTCGTGCCCTTGAGCCAACGGACGGCATTGAACTAATGCAGCGTCGTCGTAACAAACAATCTCTGAAAGACCTCTGCAGCGGACCTGGTAAATTGACACAGGCAATGGGTATTTCAATGAAACACTATGATATTGACTTATGCGGTGAGGAATTATACATTGAGACGACGGACTTGACACCGAAGATAGCGACAACGAAGCGCATTAACATTGATTATGCCGGTGAAGCAGCAAACTACCCTTGGCGCTTTATATTACAAACTTGATAGTCATCTTTTCCAATGAGGACAGTCTTGACAGTCACTATATCAAATTCTTTTACTAAATTTGACGATTTCTTGAAGTGTTCATAATCAGTTTAAAAATTATATTGAATTTTTTTGCATTTTCAATTAATATAAGATTATCTAAATTATTCTAATTTAAGGAGGTATACTGATGGCTTTTCCAAAGAATTTTCTCTGGGGCGGTGCTTGTGCTGCTAATCAATATGAGGGTGGCTACCTCGAAGGTGGCAAGGGTTTAAGCGTGCCTGACATGCTCCTTGGTGGAGATGTCAATACTCCACGCACCTTCTGTCCGACGATTGAAGATGGCGTCTTTTATCCTTCACATACCGCGATTGACTTCTATCATCATTTTCGTGAGGACATTGCGCTCTTTGCCGAGATGGGCTTTACTTGTTTTCGCTTCTCTATCAACTGGGCGCGTATCTTTCCAAATGGTGACGATGCTGAACCTAACGAAGCTGGTTTGAAGTTTTATGATGACGTTATTGATGAGTGCAGGAAACATAACATTGAGCCGTTGATTACCCTCAATCACTATGAAATGCCTTTTGAACTCATCAAGAATTACAAAGGTTATTCTAATCGTAAAGTGATTGACTTATTCGTCAAGTATGCAACAACTTGCTTTGAGCGCTATAAGAACAAGGTTAAGTATTGGCTGACCTTCAACGAGATTAATATGACGCTCATGTCGCCGACGGTCGGCAATCTTTACAGTGTCGGAATTATTCAAGATGAAGATTTAAATCGAACTGCACCTTGCAAATTCGACGAACTTAAAGACATACCACAACAACGTATCGAGGCTTTACATAATCAATTCGTCGCGTCAGCTAAGGCAATTATCGCAGGACACAAGATCAATCCTGAATTTAAAATCGGCAACATGGTCTGCCACGTGACGCGATATCCCTTGACTCCAAACCCTAAAGATATGTTGGAGACGCAACGAATGGATAATCTCTGCAATGACCTCTGTGGTGATGTCCAAGTTCGCGGCGCTTATCCTTACTTCGCCAAGAAGTTCTATCAAGATATGGGCATTGACACCGCCTTCATGGACAACGATGAGGACAAGAATATCCTCAAAGAGGGTGTTGTTGACTTCTATACGTTCAGCTATTACATGTCTAGCTGCGTTACTGCCGATAAGAATGCCGAACAAATCAGCGACAGTATGTTGGGTGGCGCAAAGAACCCGTATCTTAAGGCGAGCGATTGGGGCTGGCAGATTGATCCCGAAGGTCTCCGCTGGACTTTAAATAAACTTGCTTCACGCTATCCAGATACTCCGATTATGGTTGTTGAGAACGGCTTCGGCGCCTTTGATAAGGTTGAGGCTGACGGCTCAATTCATGATGACTATCGAATCAGCTACTTCCGCGAACATATCAGAGCAATGCGCGAAGCTGTCAATGATGGTGTGCCGCTGATTGGCTATACGACTTGGGGACCAATCGACCTTGTGAGTGCGGGTACTGGTCAGTATGCAAAGCGCTACGGTTTTATCTACGTCAACCGCCACGACGATGGCACTGGTGATTTTAGTCGCAGCCGCAAAGACTCGTTCTACTGGTACAAGAAGGTTATTGCTTCTAACGGTGAGGATTTGAGTTAATCTTCTTCTGGAAGAACTGCTTCAAGTGATGCAATGGCAACTTCAACCATTGAATCATCAGGCGGCTGCGTCGTCAGATATTGGAGCCACAATCCTGGCAGGATTGCTAACTTCATTATAGGGTTACTCGTACAGGCGGCTGCTCTGATTATCTCATACGATATGCCTGCAATTACCGGCAATAAGATAATCCTGCTCAATATCCTCAACCACAAATCCGGCCAACCTAGGAAGGCAAAGACGAAGATTGAAACTAACATGACAATCAACAGAAAAGCCGTGCCGCAGCGAGGGTGTAGTCTTGGGAACTTCTGCACATTCTCAACCGTCAGCGGAAGATCAGCTTCATAACAGAATATAGTCTTGTGCTCTGCACCGTGATATTGGAATACTCTTTGAATGTCTTTCATTTGTGATATGGCGGTAATGTAGACGAGGAAGATTATAAGTCTCAATACGCCTTCCATCAAGTTTAGGAATATCGGATCATCAGTTATATCATTAAACCATTTGGCAGCGCCTGTCGGAATTGCAATGAAGAGTATCGAAGCCAGAACTATTGCAAATACGATAGTGCCTGCCATTTCTTTATCTGTAAGCTGTTCCTCTTCTTCACCTGCCATTTGTGCTGAATAAGATAGTGACTTGAGACCAAGGATTAAAGACTCAAATAGAGAGACCGAACCGCGCAAGAATGGCTTTTTTAGGATTGGGTAGCGATCGCTGATAGAATTAACGGGCTTTACATCAACTTCTATATTGCCGCTTGGTGTTCTGACAGCAGTTGCAACTTTGCCAAATCCGCGCATCATTACACCTTCAATGACGGCTTGTCCTCCAACTAAAGGTTTACTCATATATCTTCCTCCGAATATTTCACTACTATACTTTGTTGCGCCAGGCGAAAGTATTTGCCATGTGAGCTGTACAAATTGCAATAGCAAGAGCATCGGCAACATCATCGGGTTTAGGTTCTTCGCTCAAGTGCAAAAGCTTAGTCACCATGTAAATGACTTGTTCCTTCGAAGCGCCGCCATATCCTGTGATGGATTGTTTCACTTCATTGGGTGTGAGTTCTAATATCTCAACATCATTCTTGACCGCGGCTAACAATACTATTCCTCGCGCTTGCCCAACGGGAATGGCTGTTGTTGAATTGCGCCCGAAGAATAACTTTTCAATTCCAATCACTTCTGGCTTATATCTCTTTATCATTGCATCAAGATTATCGTAAATCTTTGCCAATCTGTCCTGCATTCGCGCTTTTGAACTTGTCGTTACGGCACCGTAATGTAGAGCTTTTATATTACCTTCAACATTCTCAACGAATCCGTAACCACAGATAGCTGTACCTGGATCAATACCTAATACTACCATCTAAACACTCTCACTATTTGACTTGTCACCAGTTTCGGCTATAAGTTCCTCTGATTTGACGACCTTTCCGGCAAGATTAAAGGTTATCTGTCTTAAAGCAACATTGGCTTCAATGAGCTTGACTCTAACCTCATCACCTATCTTGAAGGTTTTGCCGCTGAGTTCTCCGACTATTGCAAATTCAGACTCAACGTAGATATAATAATCATCAACCATACTAGAAAGCCTGACCAAGCCATCAACACCGTTTGCAAGTTCAACGAAGAAGCCAAACTTCGTCACACTTACAATCACGCCATTGAGATATTTACCAACAAACTTCTGCATGTATTCAACAGATTTTAAATCGGTCGTTTCGCGCTCAATCTCAACCGCACGTCTCTCACGCTCTGAGGACTGTCTTGCAATACTCGCCAAAGTTGCTTTTACTTTCTCAATTTGCTTCTTGCTTATCTTTCGATTATCTGTATTGTTGAAAGTTTCACGGAGCAAGCGATGGACGATCAAATCAGGATAGCGGCGGATCGGTGAGGTGAAATGTGTGTAGTATTGAGCGGCAAGTCCAAAATGCCCGCCATAATCAGCGGTATAGTGTGCCTGCTGCATTGATCTCAACGCAACATTACTGATGATCTTTTCGGCATTAGTACCTTTGAATTTATTAAGTACCTTCTGAATATCCATGGGCCTGACGGAGCCATCATTACGCTTGTTGATGTGTAGTCCGAAGGTCGCGAGCAGTGAGTTGAGGTTGTCGACCTTGTCTGAATCAGGTTGTTCGTGTACGCGATAGATAAAGGGTCTCTGAAGATCGTACATATGCTTGGCGACGGTCTCATTAGCTGTAAGCATACACTCCTCAATCACAGATTCAGCAAGGTTGCGTTCACGCTTCACAATGTCAGTAGGGCGGCCCTTAGAGTCCAGAAGTACCTTAATCTCAGCAAGATCGAAATCAATGGCACCTCGTTTGAATCTAATCTTCTTTCTAAGCTCACAAATATCTCTGAGGGTTGAGAGCATAGGCGCAATATCATTGAGATTGTCGGCTTCGCCCTTGTTAAATAAGTCATTGACGGCGGTGTAGGTAAGTCTCTTGTGAACGTGAATGACAGTCGGGAATATCTCATACTTTTTGACATTACCGACTTTATCTAAAATCATCTCACAAGCCATCGCTAAACGATCAACACCCGCATTGAGACTGCAAATGCCATTGGACAGTTCTTTTGGCAACATTGGAACTACTCTATCAACTGGATAGATACTTGTTCCTCGCTCAAATGCCTCAATGTCAAGTGGAGTGTTAGCTTTGACGTAATGACTTACATCGGCAATATAAACACCCAAGAAATATTCGCCAGTGCTGTACCTTTCTGCGTATACGCCATCATCGAGGTCTTTTGCGTCTTCGCCGTCAATGGTGACGATTTTGAGCTTCCGACGACTAACGCGCTTGGATTTTTCCTCTTTGGAGACTTCCTTCTCAACATTTGCAGCACTTTCTAAAACTTCTTGTGGAAATTCTTCAACAATTCCATAACGTCTAATAACTGCAAGTATATCAACCCCAGGCTCTTTGCGCTTACCGAGAATTTCAGTCACAATACCGGTTATCGGACTGGCATACTTTGTAATTTCAACAACAATCTTCATTCCGGGCTTCAGATTTTTAAAAGTCTTGGCATTGCTTAATATTATACGCCTACTGATTCTCATATCGTCTGGTTCAACAACATCAAATGTATCTATAATGCTATAAGTGCCAACGACGGTTGTGGTGGCACGCTCAAGTACTTTAATAATTTTTCCTTCAGGCTTTCCGCGATAATCCCAAGGTGGTGTAAGTTTGACTTTAACTTTGTCTCCGTGAAGAGCAGTTGATATACTGTCAGCAGGAATAAATATATCACTATCCTTTTTTGATTCTGCGGTTTCGGGCGTGACAAAGCCAAATCCACGAGTATTGACAGATAGATAGCCTATTATAAATTTATCATTTCTGCGTTTTTTGTTTCTTGTCATAAATTCCTCCAATAATATCAAGTTATTACGAATAATTTTTGCTTGACCGCTTTCGGCAGATATTTTATAATTTTTATGGAAAAATTGCAATAGGGCTCTATATAGTTTTATTTTGTATTCTGAATTAAGGTGATATTATGTCATTTGAAATTGTACACGGCGACATTACTAAAATGAAAGTAGATGCGATTGTCAATGCTGCAAATACTCAACTTCTTGCTGGCGGTGGAGTTTGCGGTGCAATCTTCAGAGCGGCAGGATATTCGGAACTTCAAGCTGCCTGTGATAAAGTTTCGCCAATTAAAACCGGTGGAGCTGTGAGTACTCCTGCCTTCAAGCTCAACGCGAAAATCATCATTCATACTGCTGGACCGATCTGGCATGGTGGCAATCAAAATGAGACTGAATTACTAAAAGATTGCTACACAAACAGTCTGAAAATTGCCGTAGAAAATGATTGTAAATCTATTGCCTTTCCATTGATCTCAAGTGGTATTTACGGCGTCCCAAAGGATATTGCAATGACTTCAGCAAAGATTGCTATTGATGACTTCTTAAAAACTGCAGATCTAAAAGTATATCTTGTCCTGTTTGGGATATAAATACTAATAGCGATATTGACAATCATAATCATAAATAATATAATTCAAGTACTTAAAAAGATTTATATTTGAAGCTGGTGATAATATGATTGCAACTGTCATACTTGGTGTTATAGTCGCAGCAATTTTCGGTGTAGGAATTTATAATTTGTACAGTAACTTTTTCAAGGGAACTTCGACTTGCTGCAAGACTTCTGGTTCCTGTGCTAACTGCCCAATGAGTAAGACACATGACAACTATCGCACACGTATTGAAGCCATTGAGAAGTTTAAGCTTAAAAAAGTCATTGACGTAGAGGGAATGACTTGTGAGCGCTGCACTGCCGCTGTCTCTAAGGCACTTGAAAGTATTGAAGGTGTAGCGATTGCTGCTGCAAGTGTCGAAAAACAATCTGCTGAGGTAGCTCTTGACTTTGGGGTCTCTGATGAACTTTTGAAAGAAGCAGTCCGCAAGGCAGGTTATCAGCCTGGTAGTGTACTTCCTGTCAACTGATACTTCAGTAGGCAAAATCACCTTCAAAATATTTTTGTCAGTAGCAGGATATAAGATATTTACAGCGAATTGAAAATAAGAGTTTTAATAGGGACTGACAATTCAATTAAAAAATCGGCAACCCATTGGAGGCGATTTAATGGCAAGTGAAAGTGCAAAGAACGGCGGCGCAGAGACCGCTGGTGATAAGAAGGGTATTCTTCTTGAAACAGGTACTAATGAATTTGAGATTGTGGAATTTAGTATTGGCAAGGTCAACTATGGAATTAACGTCGCAAAAGTCCGCGAAGTTATACAAGTTGCACCGGTTACTGCAATGCCTCAAGCTCATCCTTATATTGACGGTTTATTTACATTGCGTGGTAAGGCGATTCCGTTAGTCAATCTTCCGCGTTGCTTGAATGCTGTGAGCAGTGGAGATGCCAAAAATATAATAGTCACTGAGATTAACAACTATTACATCGGTTTCTTGGTTGAAAACGTTTCACGCATTCACCGTATTTCATGGAAAGATATGGAGCCATCGCCGGAAGTTGGCGATCAATCTCGCGTTGTCGGTATCATCAAGATGTCAGACAGAATAGTCCTGCTGCTTGACTTCGAGACAATTATCGCTGAGATCAATCCAGAGATTAATGCTAAACTCACAACTGTTGAAGACGTTGCAGCAGATACCAAGCAGCTTCGTGCTGATGTTCATGTCGTTGTTGCTGAGGATTCTGCCATGCTGCGTGATCTTCTCGTTACAACTCTACATGATTCTGGTTACAGATTCGTTCGTGACTTCGGTAACGGTCAAGATGCATGGGATTATCTGCGCGGTCTCGCAGCCAAAGATGGCAACATTGAGCAGCATGTTGGAATGATTGTATCTGATGTTGAGATGCCTAAGATGGACGGTCACCGCTTACTCAAACTCGTTCGCGAAAATGAGCGTCTGCATGAAGTACCATTTGTACTCTTCTCTTCACTGATAAGCGAAGAGATGAAGCTCAAAGGCGAACAACTTGGCGCTAGTGGTCAAATTTCCAAGCCGGAGATCAGCCAGTTGATAGGATTGTTGGATCATTTGATTTTCGGTAAGCCACTCAAAAATGCAAATGCTGATGGTTGAATGAAGTATGAATAATTTAGAACGCAATAAACGCAATATAGAGCATTTTAAGGATTGTATCAACAATAACGACAAAGCTCTTGCTGAGAAACTCATAGATCCAAAAGCTGAGTTTGCAAGCTTGATCTCCAAGGACAAACTCTATGGTGGCAGCGGCTATCTTTCTGTCGTTGATTTCATGCGTAAGAGTTTCTCAGATATTCACTGGGAGATTGTAGACATGGCAGCTGAAGATGATAAAGTTGCGGTAAGTTGGATTTGCTCCGGCACTCATGACGGCAATTTTATGGGTTTGCCTGCAACCGGTAAAAAGTTTGAATTTAGCTGCATGAACTTCTACTATTTCAACGACGAAGGTAAGATCATAAATGATGTAGCAGCTAAAGGTTTAATCGGGCTTTTTGAGGCGCTTGGAATGATGAAAGCACCTTCGCTGAAATAGAACATTGACAAGTGATATGGCTTTTGTGGTCGTATCACTTTTATTTTATTGTATGAGGTGATGTTGTGAAGTTGTTTATCGGTAAAAAAGTTGGCGTCAGCAAAGAGGAAAAAGCTCTTCCTTACTTCAAATTCTATGAGCAAGACATGGCAAAGATTCCTGAAGAAAAACTCAAAGTCTTGGAATCACCAGCAAAAATTGAGATTGTCCCATTTGAACAGCGCGATCTTTTTCTAAAAGGTGCTGATACAGAGTATTGTAAAGTAGGATATGGAACTGCTGCAAATGGCGTAGGTTTTAGCTGTAATGAAACCTTATTGTAAAGTAGGATATGGAACTGCTGCAAATGGCGTAGGTTTTAGCTGTAATGAAACCTATATGCCAGGTGTTACCAGCGAGATGCTTGATTGGTGGTTCCCTTGGCACAGTGTTGGCTCTGATTTGCGCTACAAGATTTGGGACCCTGAAGATCACTACTTTGCAAGAGCGGATAAGGCTGATTACGTTTGTGATCCAAATGTACCAATTAATCAAAAGACTTGGGGTGTCAATCATTATGTCCTTGAAGATATTGGCAATGGTCCAGGCTTTCTCAAGTTGCAATTTAAAAGTCCGAAAGACTTCGGCTATGATGATTCGTTAATCGGCGGCGATAAATGCAAATCTTTAGTCGCTGCCATTGGCGATGGTGACTGCGCGGCTGCTATGACTCACAAATGGTATCCTTATAGAGACGGAGTTATGCTCTGCTCTCGTTTTTGGATAGGCTTTAGTGTTGTTGATGACAAGATTGTTTGCACCCTGCCCGAAAGTGTCAAAGTACCTGTGGAGGTTTCAAAAGGATTATTTGCTCACAATATCAAAGAGTTTAGCAATTTGGCAGCTATTTTGCCGGCGGTTTATTCGGAAAACAAAGATAATTTTTAGTCAAATAGGAGGAGCTTATTTTATGAAAGTTACAAATTTTGAAGACAATAACAAATTAATAGAAGGCGAAAATGTCAATTATAGCGGAGCTTCAATAAAGTTTAGGGGGGGGGGGTAATATTTTATTTTTGGAGGATGATATTGACCTTGGTGAAAGCCGTATAGTTTTTGATGGTGAAGATTCTCTTGTTTTCTTGCGTTCACAAGCTAAAAGGAAATATAAAATAAATATTCTTATACACAATAATTCAACGTGCCACATAGGAAAGAATAACACTATGACAGAACAACTAATCATCAATATAGGCGAACGAAAACATGTATTTTTAGGTAATGACGTTATGTGTGCTGCCGGCGTGCTTATCAGAACTACAGATTGGCATATGATTTATTCAGTCAAAGACAAAAAACGTCTTAATTTAAGCAAGAGTGTTTTTATTGGCGATCATGTTTGGCTTGCACAATACGTGATGCTACTAAAAGGTACTCAAATTGCATCGGGAAGTGTTGTCGGAGCTAAAGGATTGATTGCAGGAAAAAGAATTCCTTCAAATACTTGCTGGGCAGGAAATCCAGCTAAGTTAATATCAGATGGGATTTTTTGGGATAGACGCCAAGTACAAAAATTTAGAGTTGAGGATAGTGAAAAATACAATACATTCCCAGATGATGAGTACATTTTTAATTATGATCCGAAAGTTTATATTCCATTTAATGAAATTGATAAACAATTAACTTCTTGCGAGACAGCTCAGGATAAGATGGAATATTTGTTAAAAATTTCTAATATAGATGATCATAATAGATTTGCATTTTGAATGAGGTGGTTTAATGTCAATACTAGCAGCAGCGGTAGTTCCACACCCGCCAATAATTTTACCAGAAGTTGGTCACGGCGAAGAGAAGAAGATTCAAGATACCATTGACGCATATTGTGAAGTTGCAAACAGAGTTGCAAAGCTCAAACCAGATACTTTAGTGATAACCAGTCCGCATAGTATACTTTATGCCGATTATTTCCATATCTCACCAGGCAAATCAGCAAGCGGTAATTTTGCAAACTTCAGGGCACCTCAAGTTAAAGTCACCGTCAACTACGACACCGAATTCGTCAGTACTCTCTCAGACTTGGCAGCTTCTTCAGAAATATATGCAGGTACTCTCGGTGAGCGCAATGCAGCACTAGACCACGGTACGTTGATTCCACTTCGCTTCATGGAACAAGCAGGAATTGACTTCAATGAGACCAAAATAGTGAGGATTGGATTGTCGGGCTTATCCGCGTCGGATCATTACAAATTAGGACAGTTGATTTCGGAGACTGCAGACAAACTAAATCGCCGCGTAGTCTACATTGCCAGCGGCGACTTGTCTCACAAACTCAAGAGCGATGGCCCTTATGGATTCATTGAGGAAGGTCCAATCTTTGACAAGAAAGTTATGGAATATATTGCTGCCGGTGACTTCCTCTCGATGCTGAGAATGGACAACACCCTCTGCAAGAAGGCAGCCGAATGTGGTCTGCGTTCGTTCTGGATTATGTCTGGTGCTCTCGATAGAAAGGCTGTCAAATGTGAGCAGTTGAGCTATGAAGGTACTTTTGGCGTCGGTTACGGCATAGCTTGGATTGATATCAACGGTGAAGACGAAAATCGCAACATTGGCGATCAGCTCATTGAAGCCAATCAGAAGGCGCTTGCTGAACTCAAGAGCAAAGAGGACTAATTCGTCAAACTTGCAATACTGAGTTTGGAGACTTTCGTCAAGACACATAAACCATTATCGAATCTTCCAAAAGACTTGCCGAGTGATATGACTGAGCGAAGAGCCGGTGCCTTCGTCTCATTGCACAAAGATGGCGACCTTCGCGGCTGTATCGGTACTTTCCTGCCAACCACCAATTCAATCGCCGAAGAGATCGTGCAAAATGCCATCTCTGCCTGTTCACGCGACCCGCGCTTCTCACCTGTCACCGAAAGTGAACTTGATGATATTGTTTACAATGTCGATATTCTCAGCGAGCCGGAAAGAATCTTCGACACCAAACAGCTTGATGTAAAGCGATACGGTGTAATTGTCGAGAAAGACGGTAGAAGAGGACTTCTGCTGCCGGACTTGGAAGGTGTCGACACTATTGAACAACAGATTGCCATTGCCAAGCAAAAGGGCAATATAGCGCCAAACGAACAAGTCAATCTCTGGCGTTTTGAGGTCGTCAGACACCGTTAAGAATTTCGACTTTGCTTGAATCTATATACGCCTACGCCGAGAGGTCTGGGCGATTTTATTTGCAGTTCTTTAAATGTCTCTTCTGAATATGTTCTATTGATTGTCTCACGGTAAACCTTCGTGACGTATGCAGTAAACTCCGGTGAATAGAGCTGCGCTTCTATTCTCAGCGACGATGCGCCCATAAAGTATTCCAGATATTTGTATAAGCACAAATCCTTCGCAAAGTATATATGACTGCGTCCAAACTGATCGACGCGTATATAATGTCTTTCACCAGCATCATCTACCAAGACATAATGCTGGGCAAGTCGATCAAAGTCGGTCCACTCGTTGAGGTTACAATCTAAGTCGACGAAGTTGTGATCGCAGATCATTGACTCATAAGCTCCGTGTATGACGACCTCAATGGGCAGTGTTGAACTATCAATCAAGGTTTTCAGTTGAGTATATGACAATTCTAGTGAAGAAGCCGCCTGTACAACGCCACTATCTTTCAAAAATGCTGCTGTTTCGTGATTGAATAGATTGAATGATAGGTCCGTTTGTATCGGAAGTGATGAAACCTGTTTGAGAAGTTTCAATGAACCTAAATTGCTGACCATTACTCCGTCTGGCTTGTCTGTAAAGATTTCAATCTTACTAAAGAGCTGCTCCAATTCGTTGCACTCACGGTTATAAGTGGTCCTCGGCGTGTTGAGGATCACTTTCTTATTGAGTGAATGTGCATAGCAGATGATATCACTATAATCGGCAAGTTTCCAAGGCTTGAGCGGCAGGAAACTCTCACCACCAACATATACTACATCGGCGCCGTTATCAAGTGCTGCCTTAGCTGATTCAACGGTAGCTACTCTGATAGAGAGTCTTGGCTTCTTATTTGTATCGGAATTGATAGGTACAGAAATATCAAAAATCTCAGCAGCAGATTTGTCGTCAATATCAGCTTCTTTGACCGCCCTACTGAAAACCTTTGGCTCACGTTCACCACTCCAGCCTATATCATTGGCGCTCATTCTACTGAAAGCCAAGACCGTCGTGAAATCACGGACACGATTATTATAGAGTTCCTGCCAATCCGCTTCATCAGTCGCATAGCCAGTTGGATCGGCAATGTAACGATCAATCGCCCTCCGATAAGTTGATACTATCCTGCGGATAAATTCTGGCGGTCTCATTCTTCCTTCGATTTTAAATGAGTATATGCCGGCATTGATTAACTCAGGTAAGTGACGATACATGCACATATCATTCAGCGCAAGACGATGCTTGCTATCGCTCTTCTTGGTATTATCGCCTTCGATCTGCAGTGACCAACTCCAACGGCAAGGCTTGAGACAACGCCCGCGGTTACCACTTTGTCCAAACAACACGCCAGAATGGATACACTGTCCGCTCTCAGCAATACACATATCGCCATGAATGAAATATTCTGTCTCAATGCCGGTCTGTTCGCGCAGTAATTTGACCTCATTCAGCGACAGCTCACGACTGACCACAACACGGGTTATTCCATACTTCTTCAGCTCTTCAATGGCATGTACGTTATGCGTATTCATCATTATCGAAGCATGCATGGGTATATTGATTCCAAGTTCACGAACGAATCGAACAACTGCAAAATCCTGTACAAGAATGGCGTCTGGCTTAATCTTATTGAGATATTTAAGATAATCCTTCAGCGTCGGCAGTTCCTCTTCGCTGATTAGATTATTTAACGTGATATAAAGTTTAACTTCGTGATTATGAGCATATTCAACTGCCTGTTTGAGCTGGGAATCGTCAAAATTAAAATCATTGTTGTGTACACGCATATTGAAATGCTTGCCACCGAGATAAACGGCATCAGCACCAGCATCAATGGCGGCTGTGAAAGCGTCCCAAGTGCCCGCCGGAGCTAATAATTCAACGGTTTTTCGATTTAACAGCATAGAAATCTCCTTCACTTACATAATTCTGATTAATAGTATACCAGCATTTCCTTAATTGCACAATATATATTTGCAAAGTATATGTCCTAATGTTAAAATGATATATCAAAGTAAAGAGGCGGCGGACAAATTGATATTATCGGCTGAAAATATTGGCTTTGAGATCAATGGCAAGCAAATTTTGAACAATGTAAGCTATACCTTCTCTGCAGGCAAGCGAACTGGAATAATAGGTCAGAACGGCGCGGGTAAATCAACCTTACTCAAAATACTTTGTCTGCTAACAAAAAAATTCACCGGCACTGTTAGCATTGACGGTGAAGATATTAAAACTATCAATAGAAGTAGATTGGCACAAATGATTGCCATTCTGCCGCAGGAGAAAGAAGTTCCTGCTGATGTGACGGTCAGTCAGTTGACTTCATATGGCCGCTTCCCTCATCGTAGTCTCTTCAAGAGTAGCAATCCAAAAGAGGATAGAGAAGCCATTGAGTGGGCCTTAAATGTCACTCAACTCAGTGAGCTTGCGGATCGTCAAGTTTCTACTCTCTCTGGCGGTGAAAGACAGCGGACTTGGCTGTCTATGGTGCTTGCCCAACGTCCGCAAATACTTCTTCTGGACGAACCAACAACCTATTTGGATATTAGGCATCAACTGGAAGTAATGAAGATTATTAGTGAAGTCAACAGAACTTGCGGCATGACTATAATAATGGTGCTCCACGATCTCAACCATGCGCGTATATTCACCGATGAAGTCGTCATCATTAAAGACCGTCAAATCTTTGCGAGCGGCTTATCAAGAGAAGTACTGACGAAAGAGAGCATTGAGAAGGTCTTCGATATTGAAGCAGATATCTTTACCAACGCTAAAGGTGAATCGATGATAATGCCTATGCCAAAAATTACCTAAAAAGGTTGTTTTTTCTGGAATTTGTGGTATAATCTTCGCAGTTGAAAATAAACTATATTTGATAGTACGTTTTGAAAGTTAGGAGTTGGTCTTTGTGACTATTACAAAAGATATGAGTATTCTTGAGGTTGTTCAGAAATATCCTGATACAGCTATGGTTTTCATGTATGCAGGCATGGGCTGTCTCGGCTGTGCTGCGGCACATTTTGAGAACATTGAGCAAGGCTGCATGGCTCATGGTATTGATCCAGATGCTCTTGTTGAAGCTCTCAATGAGGTAGTTGAAGCTGAAGAGAATGAGACTACTGAACATTTTGAGTCAGAAGAAGCTGCAGTGGCTGAAGCTGCAAGGTAACATTGTAAGAAGTAAGTATTATAATTGAAAGAATCTTTGAATCTGCCGAGAATGGCGGATTTTTTATTGAAAATTCCTCTTACTCATCAATATTAATGTTCTTTATACCGTTTGATACAGCGATTTCTGCAAAGTGTTTCATTTGTTCCTTAGTAAATCGTTTAGGATTTTCCTTGAAGCAGTATTCACGACCAACCAAGTGATATTTTGCTGACGCAAGCGGATTATAGTTTAAAATCTCATAATGTACTTCTGGATAAATGTTTGTGATAAATTTTGCTATTGCTGCCACATTTTCATCATTCGCCGTATATTCTGGTATCATTGGTGTACGAATTATCACTTTGTCACGTTTCTCACTCGTCAAGATAAATTCGATATTTTCCTTGATTCTGACGTTTGACACCTTTGTCGCTCTGATATGCTCCTGCTCATCGAATATCTTGCAATCTGCAAAGATTGAATCAAGGTACGGCAACACGGCTGCCACATTTTCATTCGGCACAAGTAATGCTGTCTCTATTGCTGTGTGAATTTTATAGTATTGAAGCAGCAACAACAGTTCAGCGGCAAATAATGGCTGTAAGAGTGGCTCACCGCCGGAGATCGTCACACCGCCGCTGTATTTGAAGAATGGCTCATCTTTGCGGACTTCTTCCAAAAGTTCATTTACTTCTATTTTGCGTGAGTCCCAAGCTATTGCACCCGTCGGACAAATTTCCATTATATTGTCCCAATCTTCCGGCTTTGTGATGTCGAGATGTACATTTCGCTCTTTGTCCATTGTGACACCGCCAAATTCTGATTCAGCGACGCAGCTTCCGCAATGAATACACTTTTTAGGAAAATACAGAGGTCTTCGTTTTGTACTTATTCCTTCAGGATTGTGACACCACGCGCACTCAAGCGGGCAGCCTTTGAAAAATACTGTTGTTCTGATTCCGTCGCCATCATGTGTTGCAAACCTTCTCACGTCAAATATTGTTCCGTACAACTTATCCATACAATCACCTACATAAAAGTTGTTAAAATAATCTGCCACTATAGACGAATTATTATATTTCTCAATTTAAAGTAAATTTTGTTTACAGTATTTAAACTTTCAAACAAAACTTAATGAAAATTGTTCAAATTTTTTTTAAATGGCTTGACAAGTCGTTTTTTTTTTTATAATATTTGTGCTAGTTTCTATCTAGTAATTTATCAAATAATTCTTTTTAGCTGTTGACACGTTTTATTTTGTACCGAAAAATCAGCCTAACTTCATGTCAGTTATACTGATCTTGAAGTTTTTTTAGTGAAAATATTTATTTTAAATTTTTTCTGCAGGAGAAACGCATTAAATATTGAAATAAACTATTAAAGAAATTTGTAATTTAAATTTTATTTGAAAGAGGGGTTTTGTGTGAAATTCACAAAAATTATTTTTGCAGCCGTTTTGATTGTTTGCACAATGATGGTTGCAAGTGTTGGACAGTGTGCAAAAAGTTCTGCACCGAAATATGGCGCAGACAAGGCGATCTTAGCTTATGCTGAAGCCTATGCTTTCGGCAGTCCAAATGATTCAAGGTATATCGGATTGTCAAAGAACGACATTGTTGAAATTAAAAGGCAACTTACTGCAAAGATCGCAGGCGATTTTGAAGAGTTTTGCTTGAGTGAAGACAGTGTCAACAAGTTGACAGATGTTTATGTCAAAAAAATTAAATCTGAAATGCATATAAAGACAACAATTAAAGAAAAGAGCAAAGAATCTCCTGTTGTCAACCTTACAGCAACCATTTTGGATAGTGAAAGCCTTGACAAGCAGGCCAAAAGTGATAAAAAGTTGCAGGCTCTGCTTTCTTCGATTTCAAAATTAAAAAATGAAGGAAAAACTGAAGCATATTTTTTGAAAGACTCTGATCTTCAAAAAAAGTCTGTAGATAGCTTAACAGATTTCATCAACGGCCTTTCAATCAATCAAGAAAAGACTCTTTCTGTAAAATGCAAAAAGATTACAGGTGAAGACGAAAAATTATATTGGGCACCTGAAAATCCTGAAGAAGTCATGAATTTCGTTCTGGGAAAATAAAGTTGCATTAATCAAAATCAGCAAATGTAATCTAAACAATGGGCGGTGTTTATCTATAAAGAACTAGCACCGCCTTTTAGTTTACTATAAATTTCAAATATCGTCGTAGCTGGTTCTTGCGATTATTTCATCTTGAAGTTCTGACGCCAATTCCGTGAAATATGCCGTATAACCTGCTACTCTGACCGTCAAGCTGCGATATTCCTCTGGGTGTTCCTTCGCTGCAAGCAGATTTTCTTTACGGACTACATTAAACTGAATGTGTGGAATCTCCAAATCAACGAACGTCCTCAAAAATCTTGCAAACTTGTCGATTCCTGTTTCTGTTTTGAAAAACTCCGGCAAGAATTTCATATTCAGCAAGCCACCGTTTGTTGTGAGTTCTTTATCGAGTTTTGAAACGGATTTCAACACCGCAGTAGGACCGGCAACATCACGACCATAGACAGGTGACATTCCACCATCAGCAAGCGGTTGACGTGCAAGACGACCGTCCGGCGACGCTCCAACATTCTCACCCATTGGAACGTGTGCTGAGACCGTGTACATTCCCGTGTGGAATCTTCCGCCGCGATGATTTGTGTATGTTCCGATTCTCTCACGGAAATACCTTGCCCATTTAACGCCGATTGCGTCCACCCATTCGACATCGTTTCCATACTTCGGCACTTTATTAAGAAGTCGTGCTCTCAAAATTTCGTAGCCTTCAAAATTCTTGCGAAGTGCGTCGAGAAGTTCTTCACGTTTGACGATTTTGTCTTCGTAAACCAATTTCTTGATTGCCGCAAGTGAATCGGCAAGATTGGCAACTTGAATCATCTGTACGCCTGACAAATTATATTTTGCTCCGCCTGCCGTCACATCTTCGCCGCGCTCCATGCAATCATCAATCACCGCTGACAGAAACGCCGTCGGCAGCAAGTCAATATGAGCCTGTTCAACTTGAGCACAGGCTTTTATCATTTTTTCCATAAATTCGTCGATATAGCGGCGCAGCACATTTTCAAGGTCTGCATAAGTTTCATAAGTTGTCAAGTCTCCGTAATTCGGCGCAAGCTGTTCACCTGTCAAAAGGCATTTGCCGCCATTGAGCGCGAGTTCCAATGCTTTATTCAAATTAAACATGGCTGCGTCGCTCCAACCCAAAT
>JAFVEZ010000022.1 GCA_017475745.1 Selenomonadaceae bacterium | reverse complement strand
GTACTTTTGTTGAGCTTGATATGTTCGTCAAGCATCGCTGCACCAACTTCGGTC
Source organism: Selenomonadaceae bacterium (assembly GCA_017475745.1). Lineage (GTDB taxonomy): Bacteria > Bacillota > Negativicutes > Selenomonadales > Selenomonadaceae > Quinella. The sequence continues at coordinate 18,099 of JAFVEZ010000022.1, read as the reverse complement.
AAGAGAAGAAAGAATTGCCCGGTGAAGGTGTTGTAATTGGTTACGGCACCGTTGATGGTCGTCTTGTCTATGCTTATGCTCAAGACTTCACTGTTGAGGGCGGCTCACTCGGTGAGAAACACGCTCACAAGATTTGGAAAGTTATGGATTTGGCAATGAAGATGGGCGCTCCGATTATCGGTATTAACGATAGCGGCGGTGCACGTATTCAAGAGGCTGTTGATGCTCTAAGCGGTTATGCCGGAATCTTCTTCCGCAATACCGCAGCTTCCGGCGTCATTCCTCAAATCTCCGTCATTATGGGACCTTGCGCTGGCGGTGCTGTCTATTCGCCTGCAATCACCGACTTCATCTACATGGTCAAAAATACTTCGCAGATGTTCATCACCGGACCTGCCGTCATTAAGTCCGTCACGGCTGAGGAAGTCACTGCTGAGGAACTTGGCGGCGCTATGACTCACAATACCCGCAGTGGTGTTGCTCACTTTGCAGCAGAGAACGAAGAAGACTGCATCAAGCAAATCCGCTATCTCTTGAGCTTCCTGCCTTCCAACAATATGGAAGATGCACCGCTCGTCGAGACTGACGACGACCCAGATCGTCAAGAAGATAGTCTCAACACTGTCGTTCCTGACAATCCAAATGCGCCTTACGACATGAAGGACGTTATCCGCGCAATCGTCGACAACGGCGAATTCTATGAAGTTCATGAGCATTTCGCAACGAATATCATCACTTGCTTCGCCAGATTTGACGGCCGCTCTGTTGGTATCATTGCCAATCAGCCAGCGGTTATGGCAGGCTGTCTTGATGTTGACGCTTCCGATAAGTCAGCTCGCTTCATTCGCTTCTGCGATGCTTTCAATCTTCCGCTTGTCAACCTTGTTGATGTTCCGGGCTTCCTGCCAGGCGTCGATCAAGAGTACAACGGCATTATTAGACATGGTGCCAAGATGTTGTACGCTTATTCTGAAGCGACTGTTCCTAAGGTTACTGTTATTACTCGTAAGGCTTACGGCGGCTCTTACATTGCAATGTGCTGCCGTGAATTGGGTGCAGATCAGGTTATGGCTTGGCCAAGTGCTGAAATTGCTGTTATGGGTCCTGCCGGTGCAGCTAATATAATCTTCCGCAAAGACCCAGACAAAGATCAGAAAACCGCAGAATACGTCGAGGAGTTCGCAACGCCTTACAAGGCAGCAGAGCGCGGCTATGCCGATATGGTCATTGAGCCGAAAGAAACCAGACCTTACATCATCACAGCACTCAATGCTCTGGCCAGCAAGCGCGAGGTTGGACCTCAGAAGAAACATGGAAATATTCCACTGTAAGTAGTTGTTAGTTGACAGTAGTTAGCAGTTAGTTGAGTAATTTAATTATCTGCTATCTGCTTGATAACTACCTACTATCTTGAATAGGAGTGAGCGACATGGCAGATAGAAACATTAAACCGGAAATCATTGCGATTATCACTGCCGCCGTTCAGAGTATGACAGGCGGTAAGGTTGTCGCCGTGAAGGTTAAGAATAGTCCTAACTGGACAATATCGAATAAGATTAAACGCTAAGGAGAGAGTTATATGAAAAAATTCAATGTCACCGTCAATGGTACTACATATGAGGTTGAAGTCGAAGAAGTGAAATCAGCAGGCGCAGCAGCACCGGCAGCTCCAAGAGCAGCAGCACAGGCTCCAGCACCGAAACCAGCAGCAGCACCGGCTCCGGCAGCAGCTCCTAAAGTTGCAGCAGGCGCAGGCGAACACTCCATTGATGCCCCAATGCCTGGTAAAGTTGTCAAGCTCGTTGCTTCTGAAGGTCAGTCCGTCAAGGCTGGTGAAGTTCTGTTGATCCTTGAGGCTATGAAGATGCAGAATGAAATTCCTGCCGATGCTGACGGCGTTGTCAAGAAGTTCAATGTTGCAGCAGGTCAGAGTGTCAAGGCTCACGAATCTCTTGTCATTCTCGGATAATATTTGATAAATCGAAATCGAATGTAACATATCAAAGAAAGAGTTGCCTTCAAATGTCGAGGACAACTCTTTTAGATTGCTGTTGTGTTATGATATAATTTTTCGGAGACACAAGATGAGACAATTTATTTTATCCATAATATGTATATTAATAGAAATGATAATAATTAACTTTCAAAGTCCCTCTTCTGTTGTAAATGCAAATACAAATTCTTATGAAGAACTGCAAAATGCCATTTCTACTTATCTGAATGACGGTAGTGATTACTCTGTTTACGTTTGTTATCCACAAAAAAATTCAAAGCCATTCATTTGCAACCAACAAAAATGGCGTGCGGCAAGTATGATAAAAGTGTTCATTCTTGCAACTACAATGGAGCTGGTGAAAGACGGAACCCTATCTCTCGATCAAAATTTAACTCTCCATTCATACGATAAAGTCGGTGGGGCAGGAATCTTAGGCGGTTATTCTTCTAATACTCAATTACCTCTCAGAGAAGTTTTAAAATTAATGATAACTCATAGTGATAACACTGCCACGAATATGATTATAGATTTAGTTGGTATGCAAACAATTAACAATTATATTCTGGAAAAACATTATCATGATACCATTCTTCAACGTAAAATGATGGATATGGAGGCAATTTATGCAGGGAGAGAAAATTTCTCATCTGTACGCGATCTTGGAGAAATATTTCTGAAGATTTATAATCACGAATGTGTAAGTCCAGAATACGATGACTTTATGCTGGAATGTCTTTTAGCTCAAACAGATACTGAGTGTTTCAATTCAGCGTTGCCAAAATTAAAAATCGCACACAAAACGGGTGCGTTAAATGGATTATTTGACGAAGGTGGTATAATTTATAATGAAGGAGCGGGAGATGTAATTCTTGTAATTATGACAGAAAATTTCGCTGGAGAGTCGATCGTCATAAACAGTATGAAAAATTTTGCAAAATATGTTGTCAATAACTAAGGTGGTGCTTGATTAATGAAGAAGATTTTAACCATTATCACTATTGTTTTAGGAATATGGACTTTTAATTTGTCTTACATTGAATGTTCTTCTCCAAACATAGTAGAAAAATTTTTACCTTGGTCAGAAAATCGTGAGCGACTTACTCGCGAATACGCTGAATTACATTATGGTATGTCTATAACTAATATTGAGCCACAAGCTGTTGTTATACACTGGACAGCAGGAGATACTTGGCAATCTGCTTATTATACTTTTTACGATGATACTCGTAATGACGGTACTGTTAATGTTTCATCACAATTTTTAGTTGATAGAGATGGCACAATTTATCAACTAATGTCCGATAACAAATTAGCAAGACATGCTATTGGTTATAACTGGTGTGCCATAGGAATAGAAAATGTTGGTGGCGTCAATAGCGTAGAAAATCTTACTTATGAGCAACTCAAGGCTAATGTCGAATTGATACGTTACCTTCGTAATAAATACCCTGCAATAAAGTACATCTTTGGTCACTATCAACAAGTCATTGCTAGAGAAAGTGGACTGTATATTGAGCACGTTCAAGGATATTCGTCGAGTAAATCTGATCCCGGTCCAACCTTTATGAAAGCTATTCGAGATAATTTACAAAATGAAGGATTTATCTTCTTTACGATAGACGTTAAATAAACTAAAATTTAAGATATTAGAATCAATAAGATTTTGATATAATACAAATGAAGAGAATTTCTTCTATCAAACTCCTACTATTTTGAATATACGAGGTGATATATTGGAGTTGTTGGACTTTCCTACACTTATCGCGATTGTAGGAATGGGTTTTATCTCAGCATTCATTGATGCTATTGTCGGCGGCGGCGGTTTGATATCGATGCCGACACTGATGTGGATTGGTCTGCCAATGCTCAATGTCCTCGGAACAAATAAGGTTGCAGCATTTATGGGAGTCTTCGTTAGTCTGACAACCTTTATTAAGTCAGGCAAGGTTGATAGGAAAATGCTGCGTATTGCCTTTCCGCTTGCCTTTATCGGAGCTATTGTCGGTGTGATGATAGTTAGAGTGATTCCACCGGACTTCCTGCGTCCTTTGGTCGTTATCCTGTTGATAGTCATTGCCGCTTATAGTATCCTTCGGAAAGACTGGGGCAGTGATAGCGCAGGAGCTATTCACGTGTCGCACAAGCGCTACTTGATTGGCACTGCCTTGATACCGGTGATTGGATTATATGACGGTTTCTTTGGACCCGGTACAGGATCATTCTTGATATTTCTATTCTTGATGATGGGTTATGGCTTCGTTGGTGCAACGGCAAATGCTAAGGTTGCCAACTGTGCAAGTAACTTTGCTTCTGTGATTATGTTTTGTTACTTTGGACTAGTAAACTTCTCCTATGCACTTCCAATGGGCGGTGGAATGATGATCGGCGCCTACTGCGGTGCGAGAATGGCAATTACCAAAGGCTCGACTTATATTCGCCCACTATTCATAGGTATGACGATAATCCTCATCGGCAAGCAGTTGATAGAACTCTTTAGATGATATGAAAACGAAGTTGATATAATGATTATTATTGAATCGTTAAAAGATGAAAGTAATTTCCTCTTCAGCGGTAAGGGTAGCCTTACGAAATTAACATAGAGAGTATAGCGATCCATTCTTCAGCAATGAGTAGTAATTTGATTTTTCTATCAGTCATTGATATTTAAAATTGAAATTCTCTTAAATGAATATGTTAGAATTTAGATTATATTACATAGAGTTTGGAATGTTTAGTAATTATATGATTAGGAGTCCTGAAGTTTATGAAATTGATATCTTGGAACGTAAGGCGTAAAAGTGTAGCAAATGTTGATTTTGTTTCTTTATTGGCTATGAAGCCAGACATTATAGCTTTCCAGGAATTGAGACCTGCTTATAAGAGCAAATTGTCTGATAATATTGTTGAAAGTTTGTCAGAATATCTTCAAATTTGGAATAATATAGGTTATGGAATGGCAGTATTCACTCGTTTACGTGGATTTAAGATGATGAGCATTGATTTTAACGGCCGAACCATGACATTTGAGTTTGATGACTTTCTATTCGTCAACCTTGAAGGACCTCTACTCTTTAGTTTCGGATCAGAGGATTATATTACTTGGTTTAAAGCTTTCAGACGATTCTTGATAAAACTCAGTCAAATTAAACCGGTTATAGTAGGTGGAACTTTTAATATCATGTCTAATAACCCAGATATTCCTCCAGAAGATGCCATGGTAATGAAGAATATTTTAAATATAAACTTTGTTGATACTTTTAACGAATTGCATCCTGATGTTGAAGAAGCTTATACTTACAGAACGGTTAAAAATGGTTTTGACAGGCGTACGGATTATTTCTTTGTGAGCGATAACTTGAAGGATAAAATAAAGTCTGCAACCATTGAAGAGGATCCTCTGGGCAGCAATCACAGACCTATTACCCTTGATATTGAGATTTGAGGTGTTGTAATGAAATTTAGTAATAACTCCGACCTTGGTGGTACAGAATTGAACGAAGGTTTAAAACTTCAATCAGCTAAAAAATTTGTATCGTGGAATGTCAACGGATTGCGGGCTTGCTTGAAAAAAGACTTCATGGCGACATTTAAGAGTTTAAATGCCGATGTGTTTGCCATTCAAGAAACTAAAATGCAGCCGGAACAAGCAATCATTGAAACTATAGGCTACAAGCAAGTTTGGAACAGTGCCGAAAAGAAGGGTTATTCCGGTACGGCGGTATTCACTCGCATTGAGCCATTCAATATCACCAAGGGTATTGGTGTTGAGGAACATGACCACGAAGGCAGAGTCATCACCCTTGAGTTTAAGGACTGTTACTTCGTCAATGTCTACGTTCCTAACTCTCGTCAGCAGTTGGAACGACTTGACTACAGAATGAAGTGGGACGACGCTTTTAGAGAGTATCTTCACTCACTCGACATTAAAAAGCCTGTCATTATCTGCGGTGACTTAAATGTTGCTCACAATGAGATTGATCTCAAAAATCCTTCAACAAATCACCATTCCAACGGTTTTACTGATGAGGAACGCGGCAAGTTTACTGAACTGCTCAATGCCGGTTTTGTAGATACATTCAGAATGTTATATCCCGACAAAGTTGGTGCTTATACTTGGTGGTCGTACCTTCGCAAGGCAAGAGTCAATAATTCTGGCTGGAGGATAGATTATTTCCTGGTGTCTGAACGAATCAAGGATAAAATTGTTGAATCAAGTATACAAAGTGACATCATGGGAAGCGATCATTGCCCGGTCAGTCTTATAATCAACTAAAAAATTCTTTTGTTCGGCTATTGCAAAAAATTAATTCTGTGATATTATAGAATAAGATAAGGAAAGGGCGTGGTTGCATGATAACGCAGGAAATGCTGAATCGCATCAACGAGCTGGCAAGGAAGAAGCGCAGTGTCGGTTTAAATGCAGAGGAACAGGCAGAGCAGAAGCAGCTCTATGAGGAATATCTCTCAAATATCCGTGGACAAATGGTAAATCTTTTGGATAGTATTGAGTTTATAGACAAAGAGGAAAAAAAAAGTGATCCTTCACCCAATGAGGGCAAAGTCTTTCAACAAACCCAAATAATCATCGGGCAGCGATTACTTCATTAATCGGAGGTTGTACTTTGAAGATAGGTTTTATAGGTGGCGGTGCATTGACTGAGGCAGTGGTCAAAGGTGTTGTTGACAAGTTCACTGCCGCTGAAGATATATACATTTCCGATCACAAGCAAGCAAGATGTGAAGAATTGCAACAGCTCTATAGAGTCAACGCCACGGTCGGTGTTGATTCTTTTATTGTTGATGTTGACGTTTTAGTCATTGCTGTCAAACCCAAAGATGCGGAAAGTGCAATGAAAGAGGTTAGCAGCAAGGTAAGAGCGGACGCGGTGATTGTTTCCGTCGTTGCTGGTCTTTCGATTGAAAAGATTGAGCAATACTTTAAGACCCAGACAGTTATTAGGGTTATGCCCAATGTTGCAATCTCTGTCAGTGAGGGTATGAGTGCCTTTGCGGTTGGCACCAAGTCTAAGATATCTGATGTTAAGTTGATAAGTAAACTCTGGCAGTCACTTGGTCGTTGTATTGAAGTTGATGAGAGATTAATGGACGCTGTGACAGGACTTTCTGGCTCCGGTTCTGCTTATGCTTTTCTGATAATTGATGCACTTTCTGACGGCGGTGTTGCGGCAGGTCTGCCAAGAGCTAAAGCTATTGAACTTGCAGCACAGACCTTATTTGGAGCAGCTAAGATGGTGTTGGAAAGCGGTGTTCACCCTGACGTTTTGCGTGATAAGGTAACTTCACCTGCTGGTACTACAATCGAGGGTATTAGAGTACTAGAGAGATCTGGTGTTCGCAGTGCGCTGATTGAAGCTGTCATCGCTGCAACTGAGAGATCAAAGACCTTTAAAATCTAATTCACGTGGAAGGTTGCTGTAACAATGAGGATAACTGTTATCGGCTGCGGACGTTGGGGAAGTTTTCACGCTTGGTATTCTGATCATATCGGTCATGAAGTAATACTTTACGGTAGGGAAACTTCAACACGAATGAAGCAGCTCACAGAGAGTAGGAGTAATGATTATCTGACTCTGCCTGAGACAGTGAGATTTACAAACAGTTTACAAGAAGCTGTGAACTTTGGTGAAGTGATCGTTATTTCGATAGGTTCTCAACAGCTTAGGTCGTTTGTCCATGATTTAAACATCATAAAAGGTATTGACAATAAGAAGTTTGTCCTCTGCATGAAGGGACTTGAAAGCGGTAGCGGTAAGCGATTGTCAACGGTTTTTAAGGAAGAAACTAAACTCAATGCAGCAGTTTGGGTTGGTCCGGGACACGTTCAAGACTTTATAAAGGGTATTCCTAACTGTATGATTATAGCTTCCGAGGATACTGATTTGACACATGAATTGGTGGAACTATTTAAAAGTCCATTGATTCGGTTTTACTATGGAAGCGATCTACTCGGAACTGAGATAGGTGCTGCAGCTAAAAATGTCATAGGTCTTGCTGCCGGTATGTTAGACGGTCTTAATTGTTCAAGTCTTAAAGGAGCATTAATGGCAAGAGGTGCAGCAGAATTGTCGAGATTGGTGGAAGCAATCGGTGGTGACAGAATGACTATCTACGGCCTTTCACATCTTGGTGATTATGAAGCAACACTCTTCTCACCACACAGTCACAATCGGCGCTTCGGTGAAGACTTTGTGTGCAATAGACCTTTCACAAAACTTGCAGAAGGCGTAGAAACGGTCTCTGCATTGATGAAGTTGTCAAAAATCGCAAAGGTCGAATTGCCAATCTGCACCACCGTAAATGAAATAATTCATAATCATAAAGACCCAAAAGAGCAGTTATTGCAGCTATTCTTGCGTTCAACGAAATCGGAATAATTAAATATAATTGGAGGTGGCACAAGTTGAAGATTGGAGATATTGTTTTTTATCCTATGCATGGAGCAGGTGTTATTGACGGTATAGAAAATACAGAAGTGGCTGGTATTGAAAAGTCCTATTATATTTTAAAACTGCCCATAGGAAATCTTAAACTTATGCTGCCCATAGATCGTATAGATCAACTGGGACTTCGTGGTGTTATAGATAAATCAAAGCTAGAAGAAGTAGAGACCGTTTTGAGAAGTAGGCCGGAACATGCTCATGGCAGTTGGAACAAACGTTTCCAGGCTATTTTGGATAGAATGAAGAGCGGTGATGTATTAGATGTTGCTGCCGTTGCTCGGAATCTCTCCATGCAATACCGCAGTCGTAAAATCTCCAGTGGTGAGAAGCGGTTAATGGATTTATCAAGACAAATTCTAATTAGTGAGCTTGTTTATGCCTGTGAAAAATCACCTGAAGAAGTGACTGGTTGGATTGACAATATCATGTGCAAAGATAAGTAAAAATTTATTGATATAAGCGAAAAATTTAAATTTTATTTATATGAGTATCATATTATTTTCATGAATTTGTGTTATCCTTTTATCGAGTATGAAGGAGGTGAAGTTTATGCTCGATAAGGTACTCAGATTTCTTATTACACTGATCTTTGCCATCGTCGGAGGTGCATTGTTAAAGTTAGCTAGTCCGATGTTGGCAATGTTTATCAGTGTGGAATTTTTTAATGTAGACATTGAGATTTTTCAGATTACACTAGCAAGTCTCATTTGTATTTTGACTGGTGCTCTGATTGGCGCACTCGGCGGCTGGTTTGTTTCACCGTTTCTCATTAGACGTCTCAGCCGATTCACAGTATTCGTTGAAAAACAACTTGGTAAAATGCCAATCCACGACGTTATTGCCGGTGCAGTCGGTCTTGCCATTGGACTTATTATTGCTAATTTATTGAGTTACTCATTTGCAAAGATACCGGTAGTCGGTGACTATATCCCGGTGATCTTCAGCTTAGTTCTTGGTTATTTGGGAATACATATCACAATCAAAAAGCGTAAGGAACTGACAGGAAGTTTTGAATTTATACCGCGTATGCTCAAGGAAGTTTTACGCAGTCGTGAGGTTCAGCAACCAGAAACAAAAGAAGAACCGAAAACAAGCAAAGTCTCCATCGAGAGACCCAAAACTTACAAGAAGGATAAGAAAGATAAACCAGATATTAAAGCTGCTGTCGCGGAAACTCAAACAACTGAACCTGTCAAAACTGCAGAGATTGACAAAAATTATAAGCTTCTTGATACAAACGTCATTATTGACGGTCGTATTGCCGATATCTGTAAAACTGGTTTCTTGGAAGGGACACTCTTAATTCCTGTCTTTGTCTTGGAAGAACTTCAGCACATTGCCGACTCACCTGATGCTCTGAGGAGAGTTAGAGGTCGCCGTGGTCTTGATGTTTTAAAACAAATTCAAGATGAGTCTGCCAAGCTCAAGGTTGAGGTTATGAATGTTGACTTTGATGATATTCAAGAAGTTGATTCCAAACTCGTGAGACTTGCACAAAAAGTCAAGGGTAAGATTATTACCAATGATTTTAATCTCAATAAAGTGGCACAGCTCCGCGGTGTTGAGGTTCTAAATATGAACGATTTATCAAATGCGGTTAAGCCTGTGGTTATTCCTGGCGAGACAATGAAAGTGCAGGTTGTCAAAGACGGCAAAGAGCCTGGCCAAGGTGTTGCCTATCTTGAGGACGGAACAATGATAGTAATTGAAAATGGTCATCGTTATTTGAGTCGCACTATATCTGTTGAGGTTACATCAGCCCTTCAAACCTCTGCTGGACGAATGATCTTTGCAAAACCGCGTTGATTTAATAGAGGTGAGTTATAAATGGCATTGCCGACCGACTCGATAAACACAGTTGAGCATAAAAACTTGGCAACTAGATTATTATCAATAGCAGAAGAGGCGGCAGCACAAATTGCAGCCCAAAAAGCTTCATTGAAGAAAAAAAAGGTAGAAATAATTGCAATCGGCTCATCAACCGGCGGTACTGAAGCTCTTTCAAGGGTTCTGCCAAAATTGCGACCACCTTTGCCGCCGGTATTAATAGTTCAACATATACCTGTAGGCTTTTCCAAACTCTTCGCCGAACGAATGAACAAAGAATGTGTCTTGAATGTCAAAGAGGCAGATGATGGCGATATTGTCAAACCAAATTCGGTATACATTGCCCCAGGTGGCCTGCATATGGCAATTACTAAAGTGGGCGATATGACAAAGATAAGTTGCCATATGGGACCAAAATTGCATGGTTGTCGTCCGGCGGTTGATGTTTTGTTTCACTCCATTGCGCGCTATTTCACTGACGGAAGTGCAATGGCAGTTATCTTGACAGGCATTGGGCACGATGGTGCAAAAGGTATGCAGGAAATGAAGAAGCAAGGCTCTCCAACAATAGGGCAAGACGAAGCGACTTCTGTCGTCTATGGTATGCCTAGGGCGGCTTTTGAACTTGGCGTAGTTGACAGACAGTATCCATTGGATATGATTGCTGCTGCAATTATGAATAGAGCTAAAAGCAATGAGCTTCTTTAATGCTGTCTTGAGAGGTGAACAAAATGGCATCTGAACAGCTTGGAAATAGTTCTAATATTAAAGAATTGATTGAGAGTTATACAGCACCGAAAGAGAGGATGCGCCACGTACAGGAGATCGACGCTCGTTATAAACTTCGCCTTAATCAGTATAAGGAACTAAATATGAGTCGTTCCGATAATCGAGATCAGCGATTGATGATCTACACTGAGATAAAGACTCTTGGTTGGGTGCTCGGCAAGAAGGAGAAGGCTGTCATCAAGGATATAACTGAAGCTTCTAAGATGGTAAGCCCGCTAGGATTATGACTTCAGACAATAAAAAAGACTCTCCATCTATTCGATTAATGAAATTGCTTGAAAAGATGGAGATTCAGAAGTGGAACCCGTATGATATTGATAAATATGCCGCTGCGGCGGTATTTTTTCTAGTACTTTCATTTATCGTGTGCTACTTTCAAATCGGTTTTAGTCATGTTGAAGAGAAGAACGGCTATCATAAAGAGATTCTATCCAGTGAGACCCTATCTTATATAAAAGATGGCCAGCTTGTTGCTCTTTCTGATGGTGCCTATCCGGTTGCAATGCCCTCTCAAGATTCTTCTTTTGAGATTAATGGCGAAAAAGTCTTTCCTTTGCTTTTGATATTTGTTCCTAAATCTAATGCTGATTTAACAAAAATTGAAGATTTTGAACTGTATCCGATAAATATTGCCGATGACTCTCTCTTACCTCGACGTGGCAGGACATTGGCCTTGCATATTCTCTTTGGCTTCACTAGCAATCATGCGGAAAACACCCTTCTCTACGCCGAGAAAGGCAACGACACTGCCGCTGAGGATTATAAGCGAAAAGCCTTCTATTATCTCGTCGTCAAAGGCGGTTATGGCACAATGGAACGTGATTATATGAACGCAGAAAATGCAGGTGAAGGGTTTAAATATTATCGAGATGTGGATCATGTCAAAGAAGAATTGTTCACTATTTACAAAATGAAGAACAATGTCACAAATTTGTAAAATTTTCACATGATAAAATAAAAATTTATTTCACATTTGAAGGATAATTAATTCTATTGTCGAAATGTATTAGAATGAGAGGAGGCTGAGTTGTGTTAGATTGTATTTTTTGTAAGATTGCCAATAAAGAGACAAAATCTACTATTGTTTATGAAGATGACATGGTTATTGCCATTCGTGATCTTGATCCAAAGGCACCGGAACATGTCCTGATTATTCCAAAGAAACATATTGCAAGTATAAATGAGTTCAAAGCAGAAGACAAAGACCTTGCAGCACATATTTTGGTTGATGTAGTGCCTAAGATAGCAAATGATCTTAAAATTGCCGAAAGCGGTTATCGCGTTGTAATTAATACCGGCGAAGATGGTGGTCAAACTGTCCATCATCTTCATGTGCATATTTTAGGTGGCAGGAGCATGACTTGGCCGCCGGGTTAATTCAATTTTAGCCGTTTTTTATTGATTTTTTCATGTATAGGCGTTGACTGTAAAAGTTAATATTCCTATACAATAAGGTTATAGCATCAAGCGGGAGGAGGGTAGAACCATGGCAAACGAAGTTAAAGTTGGAAAAAATGAATCCATTGACAGCGCTCTCCGCCGCTTCAAACGTACGTGCCAAAAAGCCGGCACACTCGCTGAAGTAAGAAAACGTGAACATTACGAGAAACCAAGTGTCCGCCGTAAGAAAAAATCCGAGGCGGCTCGTAAACGCAAGTTCCGTTAATTTTGATCTCGGATTCAATTTGCCGCTGTCTTTCATTGATTGGCAGCGGCTTTTTAGTGAAAAAATTTTTAATATCGTTGTTCTATATAAAATACACATTTTACATAGAATATTGACAAGAAGGTATATAATTATACTATACATGATTCAGGAAGGAAAGATTTGATGGCTTACAGTGACCCTTTTGATAGTGATTATTATGAAGAAGAGGAAATTGAGCAAGGGACAAACGAAGATTTACAATCGGAAGCTATACAAAAGATATTTGAGGGATTAAATCCCAGGCAGGTGGAAGCTGTAGAATGTCTGCAAGGTCCATTGTTGATTATGGCGGGTGCAGGCAGCGGCAAAACTCGCGTATTGACTTGTCGAATTGCCAATTTACTGGCTCATGGTGTTGCACCTTGGCGCATTTTGGCAATAACCTTTACCAACAAAGCAGCAAACGAAATGAAAACTCGGGCTGAGAGAATGATTGGAGAGCTTGCCAAATCAGTTTGGCTTAGTACTTTTCATTCCTTCTGCGCCAAAATCCTCAGAATAGAAGTAGACTCTGTTGATGGTTACAACAAGAACTTTGTCATATACAGTATGAGTGACACAAAGGCGGTTGTTCGTGATTGTATTCGTGAACTTAATTTAGATGAGAAGAAATTCATGGATACACAAATTCTTTCCAGAATCTCAATGGCAAAAAATAATCTTCTGGACTCCAAGAAATACAAGGAAGCAGTTCTATTTGCAAATAATAAATCTGAATATGAATGGCAGGTAGCAAATGTCTATGAACTCTATGAGAAGCGTCTTTTATCATTAAATGCAATGGATTTTGACGATTTGCTTATGCTCACAGTTCGACTTTTTACTGACCATCAGGAAATTCTCAATAAATATCAAGAAAGATTCAGATATATACTGGTTGATGAGTATCAAGATACCAATGAAGCACAGTATCAGATTATGAAACTGTTGGCTGCAAAATATGAGAATGTTTGCGTTGTTGGTGATGCCGATCAGTCGATCTATGGCTGGCGTGGCGCTGATATGAGAAATATCCTCAACTTTGAAACTGACTATCCTGAGGCAACAGTAATTAAACTTGAGCAAAATTATCGCTCAACCAAGATGATACTTGATGCTGCTAATGCTGTAATTCAGCATAACAAATATCGTAAACCAAAGGAACTCTGGACTGAAAATGGCGACGGTGAGAAAATAATCGTCTTTGAAGCACTGACAGGATTTTATGAAGCTGCAAAGATAGTTAATGAGATTGCTGACCTTAAAAGAAATGGTTTCTCCTATAATGATGTTGCTCTACTTTATAGAATCAATGCACAGTCCCGTATACTAGAGGAAGGATTTGTACGGGCTGGCATTCCCTATGTTATAGTTGGTGGTCTGAAATTCTACGACCGCATGGAGATAAAAAATATTTTAGCGTATCTTCGCTTGATTTATAATCTGCAGGACAATATGAGTCTCAAGCGCATAATCAATGTCCCGCGACGTGGTATAGGTCTTACAACGGTAGCCAAACTGCAGGATTTTGCCGAGAAGCATGATATATCAATCTTTGAAGTGATAAGTAATGCTTGGCTCTTAAATCAAGTTGATGTCTTTCCGAAGACAAGACAAAACCTCAGAATGTTCTCTGAGTTTATTTTGAATTGCAGAAATATGCAAGACAAACTTTCCGTTAATAAATTGATAAGTTATATACTGAAAAATTCAGGTTACATGACTGAACTGCAAACTGATAGTAAACCTGAAGACGAAGCAAGAATTGAGAACTTGGAAGAATTTATCAATGTTGCTAAGGAATTTGTAAGTAAAAGTCCTGAAGAAGCAACTCTTGACGGTTTTCTGAACCATATATCATTAATCTCTGATCTTGACGTGGTTGAAGAAAGTGAAGATCGCGTTTCCTTGATGACAGTTCATTCTGCTAAGGGTTTAGAGTTCCCTGTAGTCTTCATAACTGGCATGGAGGAAGGAATATTTCCACATTCCAGGTCGCTGTTGAGAGAAGACCAGCTTGAAGAGGAACGCCGCGCCTGTTATGTTGCCATCACCAGAGCACAAAAAAAACTCTATATCACTTTTGCTGACAGCCGTGCTAACTTTGGCGGTGATACAAAGGCAAGCTGCAACTCTCGATTCTTGGAAGAAATTCCACGCGAATATATTGACTTTTACAAGCAGAAGACAGCAACTAAGACTTCAACACCAGCATTTGTACACCTTGTTCCTAGGTCTTCTGTTAAAATTGAAGGCTTATCTAAAGTGTCGCCCAAAATGCGTGCTAAATCAAATGTTATGAGTATGAATACCAAGAAGAATAAGGAGAAGGAAAAAATCAGCGCAAACCTTAGCAGGAATTGGCAACCCGGTGATAGAGTTAATCACAAAAAGTGGGGTGACGGCATAGTCCTGGAAGTCAAGGGTCTCGGCACTGAACGAGAACTCAGAATCAAGTTTTTAGATAAAGATGTAGGTATAAAGACCTTATCTTTGATGTACGCTCCGATCACTAAGGTTAGAGAATGATGATGATATTGTGTCGATAAATCAGCAAGATGAGACAGAATTTATTTGATTAAATTCCTTGCGGTTTTCTTAAAACAATGAGATAATACAGATACATTTAAACTTGATTTAGAGGATATTAAATTTTGAGGTGATATTGTGGAATATGAAGCAGTAATTGGTTTGGAGATTCACAGTGAGCTGAAGACAGCTACTAAGATATTTTGCGGCTGCGCAACCACTTTCGGTGCTGAACAGAATACTCACACCTGTCCTGTCTGCCTTGGTTTGCCGGGTGTGCTGCCTACAGTCAACAGGAAGGTTGTTGAGTTTGCCATTAAGGCAGGCTTGGCGACGAATTGCACTATCAATCAGTACAGCAAATTCGATCGTAAGAATTACTACTATCCCGATCTGCCGAAGAATTGGCAAACGTCACAGTATGACTTGCCGATTGCCGAGCATGGCTGGGTTGATATTGATGTTGAAGGTCAAAAGAAACGTATCCGCTTGACTCGTATTCACATGGAAGAAGACGCCGGCAAGTTAGTCCACTCCGGTACTACCATTAAGGATTCTGCGACTTCCAACGTCGACTACAACCGCACCGGTGTGCCGCTCATTGAGATTGTCTCAGAGCCAGACATGAGAAGCGCCGCTGAAGCTAGGGCCTACATGGAGAAGATAAAGGCGATTCTTGAATATATCGACGTATCCAACTGCCGCATGGAAGAGGGCAACTTGAGAGCTGATATTAACGTTTCATTGAGACCTGTCGGCAGTGATAAACTCGGCACTCGTACTGAGATGAAGAATATCAACTCATTCAAATCGCTTGAGGACGCCATCAATTATGAGATTGAGCGTCAAGCTGATGTATTAGATGACGGTGGCAAAATTATTCAAGAGACACGCACTTGGAACCCAGAAAAAGGTATCACTCAGTCAATGAGGTCAAAAGAGGACGCTCACGACTATCGCTACATGCCGGAGCCTGATCTGCCACCGATTGTCACTTCAGCTGAGGAGATTGAAGCATTCAGAAAATCCTTGCCGGAATTACCGGATGCAAGACGTGAACGCCTCACTAAAGAATACGGTCTTTCTGACTATGACGCAGGAATCATCACCAGCTCACGCGCTATGGCTGAGTATTTTGATGATGTTATTGCCGAGGGTGTCGACGCCAAAATCGCTGCCAACTGGATTATGGGCGACCTTTCCAAGAACCTCAACGCCGACAACTTGACTATTGAGCAATCACCTGTTGACGCCAAACGCCTCGCCAAGATGATTTTGCTCATTGATAAGGGTACAATCAGCGGCAAGATTGCCAAGACTGTCTTTGTTGAAATGTGGAAATCGCCGGACGATCCCGAAAAGATTGTCAAGGATAAAGGACTCGTGCAGATAACCGATACTTCAGCGATTGAAGGCGTTGTTGATGAAGTGATTGCCAACAATCCGAAAGCGGTCGAAGAGTACAAGGCCGGCAAGAAGAAGGCGATTGGCGCACTTGTCGGACAGATAATGAAAGCAACCAAAGGCAAGGCTAACCCACAGATGGTCAATCAGCTTCTTGCCAAAAAGTTGGACGTTTGAGGTGACACAGTGGCAATAGATAAGGTTAAAAAGTACTTCTAGAGCATTGGCGAACTTGATAGAATACTTGAATTTGATGAATCGACTGCAACTGTGGACGAGGCGGCAAAAGCTGTAGGCTGTAAACCGGGTAATATTGCCAAGACCATTTCACTGTTGGTTGAGGATAAGCCGATATTGATTCTTCTTGCCGGTGATGTGAAGATCGACAATCACAAATTTAAAGATACCTTCCACACTAAGACCAAGATGATTCCGATTGATGAGGTTGAAGGCTACATTGGACACGCAGTCGGTGGAGTTTGTCCATTTGCCGTCAATGAGTGTGTACCAATCTATCTTGATGAATCGCTAAAAAGATTTGAGACTGTCTATCCGGCGGCAGGCAATGAACACAGTGCTGTTAGATTACAGCTCGATGAGTTGGAGCAGTTTATCAAGTCCGCCGGTTGGGTTGATATATCGAAGCCTAAAACCTAAAAGAGAGGGTGTTATCTGTGTATATAGGAAAAAATCTGCGCAGATTGATAGCAGCATCTTTGATCGTTGTCAGTATGACATTTATGCCGATTGGACATGCTGAAATTCAAACTTACACCGGCGTCGGTGAGTATATCATGAGCGACTTTGAGACGCCAGAGATTGCCAAGCAGCGTGCCAAACAATACGCTGAACGCAACGCACAAGAGCAGGCAGGTATCTATATTAGTTCTTATACAAAGTCCGAAAATGCCAAGATTACTAAAGATGAGATTGTCACCATGTCAAGCGGTATTCTAAGCGTGATTGATGTCAAGTTTGACATTATTACGATTCCTGAGCATGCCGGAATAGTATATCGTGCAACAATTCAAGCTAACATTGACAGTGATAAGGTTGATGAATGGATTTCAAAGGGTGTCAGCGAACGCTCAGAGCTTGTTGCAAAAAATCAAGAACTTCAAAAGGCGATTGACGAACAGGAAAAGCAGATCACAGAGTTGAAGAAAGAGCTTGAGAAAGTCAAGACCGCGAAAGATGAAGAAAAACTCAAGACAAAATTTGAAGAAGCCGACAAGGTGTTCCTGTCCAATCAGAAAGTTCAAGAGGGCAACGATCAATTCCCTTGGGATAAAGATTTAGCTTTCAAACTCTACAATGAGGCGATTGAACTTAATCCCAATAATGGCGCTGCCTATTTCAACCGTGCCAGTGTCTATATATCATTTCAGCAGTATTCTGATGCCGTC
>JAFVEZ010000021.1 GCA_017475745.1 Selenomonadaceae bacterium | reverse complement strand
TCGATTGTCGTTGCGATAGTCTTTGCAGTTGTCGGATCAACGATTCTCTTTAAACTCGTCAGTAGCTTTACTGAGATTCGTGCCGATGAAGATGAGGAAGTTGCAGGTCTTGATCTCGTGGAGCATGGCGAACGCGGCTATACAGTTGGTCTCTTCACCGGCGCGCCTTCATTCTTAGGCGTTGAGGAATCAAACGAGTCAACGGTATTCACATCTAAGCCTGTGCATTGAGGTGATATAAATGGAACAGAAAATCACAAAGATAGAGATAATCACGCGTCCTGCGAAACTTGAAGAACTTAAAGAGGCGCTCAACAATATCGGTGTCCTCGGAATGACAGTCAGTCAAGTATATGGCTGCGGCCTTCAAAAAGGTCACAAAGAGGTCTTCCGCGGCAAGGAATTTGACATTAACTTGGTACCGAAGATTAAAGTTGAAACGGTTGTCTGTGAGATTCCCGTTGAGCGAGTGATTGAAACAGCTCAGAAGGTTCTCAAAACCGGAAAGTTCGGCGACGGTAAAATCTTCGTCTATGAACTCAGCGATGCAATGAGGATTCGCACTGGTCAAAGAGGTGCCGATGCTATCAAGGACATACCAGGTGAAAAGCCGGAGAAATAGATATAGTAATAAATAGCGGTTCTGCTCTTCAAACTTTCAAGAGAGCAGAACTTTTATATTGACACTAACGACATAAGCGGTTATCATAAATTGTAGAAATTCAAGCAGAATGGTGGTGATGTGATTTGAAAATGTTGCTTTTAATATTTGCACTTTTATTGAACTTCTCAGTATCTTCAGCCGCCGAAGATTATACTAAAAAGATTTATACGCCTAAGGTTTATACTCCTAAAATTGCCATTGAATTTATTGATGACAATGATATTTACAATCCGGCTATCATTCAAAAACTCGGCGAAGAATTGAACAAAGATTTGATTGCTGAAGATAAATTCATAATCGTTGATAAAGCTGAGGCTGATTATATCGTTGAAGGCAGATTGGTTGGAGTCGGCACCGGAAAGTTGATAAATAATGCAATGGGTACAGCTTTTACTTTTAGCGGATCAGCGGCTTCTCTCTTCGTTTCACCGTTTGCTAGTCCTGTTATAGGTGCAGTCGGATTTGCTCAAATTCGGAAGAATGTATTCGGTGTGGCAGTAGGAATACATGTTATCAGAGCAAGTGATAATGAGATTGTTTACAAAGCTGCATTTCTTGGCAGAACCAATCTCAAGAAGGCAGATTTATCATTAGAAATACTTAATAATACTATAAAACATGCTTCCGAACTCATTACAAAGCGTCTATCTAAAGACGTTGGCATAGAAGAACCTAAAATTTTTGTAGAACCAGATCGCCCAAAAGAGAAAAAGTTTTTTATACATGTAGAAGGTATTTCATAAATTTATGGCGAATATTGATTAATAATCATGCGATGTATTCTGTGTGATAAAATAGTAAATTTTTAAAGTGAAAGCAGGTGAGCGCTGGTGGAAAAGGTTCGAGTAATGATCGTTGATGACTCAAAAATCAGTCGAACAATATTGGCAAATCATCTATCCAAAACGAATTTTGAAGTTGTTGCAATGGCCGCAGATGCAGCAGAAGCACTGAAAATGTATCAAGAGCATAATCCAGAAATAGTAACTATGGATATGAATTTGCCTGACGCTGATGGTATAGAATGTAGTAAGAAAATTCGAGGATTTGACCCGGATGCTAAAATTGTCATGATTAGCGCAATGAAGGATGCAAGTCTTGTTGCTCAAGGACGTGCCGCCGGAATAAGTTCATTTCTTCAAAAACCTGTAAGTACCAACGATATTATCGAGACATTATTATTGTTAAGCCAGCAGCGAGTAAACAAAATTGCAGTTCTTCGTGAATCTTATGCCAAAGCTTTTGAACGTGCACTTCAACAAGGCATATTAAATCTAATTGGTATGCAAAGTAAGATAACTACAGAAGTTTACGATAAAAGATACCTATCTATTGACGGAATTGCAGTAATTATCGGTCTCACCGGCTACCCCGTTGGTCGCGCGGTTATGCATGTGTCAAATGATACAATGAAGAAATTTGCCGAAACTATGCTAGGTACTGAAGAAGTTGCTGAAGATGAGATACATGAAGCGGTTGAAGAAGCAGCTAATATCGTTATAGGTCGCGGTGTTTCTAATATTAACGATGTCTTCAAAGATAAAGAAATGCGTATCACTCCACCGGGCACGATTTTCGGATCCGGTATTAAGATTTCAAGCCCCAAGCTCACTACTTTTAGGCTCACTGCTTCAACTGAAGTAGGAGATATAGTTTTAAATGTCGGTTTTGCGGAAGGAGAATGATATTGTGGATGCAAAACTCGTAAATCCGTTTATTGACGCTTTCATCTCTGTCATGCCGCAAATTGGCTTTCCAATTCCAAAGAGAACGAGAGCATATGTACAAAATAAAACTATTACTAATTTTGGCGTTTCGGTAATGCTTGGCTTTACGAAGCAGATACGCGGAAATGTAGTATACAATATGAATGAAGATACAGCGAAATTTATAGCGTCAACAATGATGATGGGTATGCCAGTTGCAGAAATTGATGCTATGGCACAGTCAGCTATTTCTGAGATGTCCAATATGCTTGCTGCAAACACAGCTACCAATATTACAGCGCTGGAACTGGAAGTTGACATATCGACGCCAAGTCTCACAGTTGGTAAGGGCAGCCAAATTAAAATCAGCAGCGGACCGTATTTGACTATAGAGATGGATTTGGGCGGACATAAGGTGGATATTGCCGTTGCCGTCGATAAAGAGGTTTAATTAATTGTGATTTAGAATGAGGAATTAGGAATTGAAGCGCGAAAGATAATTCCTGGTTCCTCATTTATATTGAATTTTGGAGGAGATAACTTGCAAATTAAGGATATACTTGAGAAGGCAATCATTGACGCGGCTCAGTCGGCAGTTTCAGACGGTATCTTCAATCTTGCCGACACAGATAAACTGCCTGATGTTTTGCTTGAAGTACCACCAAAGAAAGAGTTTGGAGACTTCGCCACTAACTTCGCTATGCAGTCGGCACGAGTCTTTCACAATAATCCGCGAAAAATTGCTGAAGAGCTGAAGAATCGTATTAAACTTGAACAGATTGAGAAGATCGAAATTGCCGGTGCAGGATTTCTAAACTTTTACCTTAAACCTACCGTTATTTACGATACATTTGAGAAGATATTCAACGCCGGTGATAACTACGGTCAACTGCCAAACAAGAATAATGAGACAATCCAAATAGAATACGTCAGTGCCAATCCAACGGGTCTTTTGCACATTGGACACGGACGCGGCGCGGCTGCAGGTTCAGCGATTGTCAATATAATGCACGCGGCAGGTTACAATATTGAAGCTGAATACTACATCAACGACGCCGGCAATCAGATGGACAAGCTCACTATATCCGTCAATGCTCGTTATCTTCAACTATTAGGTCAAGATGTAGAAATGCCGGAAGAGGCTTATATAGGTGAGGATATCATTGACACCGCAAAGCGGATTATTGAGCGCGATGGTGACAAATATCTCCATGTCTCCGAAGAAAAACGACTAAACGCCATGAGAGAGCTTGGCTATCAAGATAAACTCTCCGAACTCAAGAAGGACTTGAAAGCCTTCCGCGTTGAATTTGATAATTGGTTCAGTGAGCGCACATTGCACCCGAACGCTATCAATGAAGCTATTGAAGTTCTCAAGAAGAGCGGTACAATCTACGAACATGAGGGCGCACTTTGGCTGAAGTCCACCGAATATGGCGACGACAAGGACAGAGTTGTGATTCGTGAAAACGGTGAGCCAACTTACCTTGCAGCGGATATCGCCTATCATAAGAATAAGTTTGAGCGCGGCTTCGGTGAACTCATTAATATTTGGGGTGCTGACCACCACGGCTATGTTGCAAGGGTTAAGGCAGCAATGACGGCTTTAGGCTTTAATGCCGATAAGTTAAAAATACTCTTCCTGCAAATGGTTGCATTGTATCGCAGTGGTGAACTCGTCAAGATGTCCAAACGCAGTGGCAATGCTATACCTCTTCGCGAACTAATGGAAGAGGTCGGTACTGATGCAGCACGCTTCTTCTTCCTTATGCGTTCAATGGAGAGTCAACTTGACTTTGATCTCGACCTTGCCAAGAAGAAGTCCAGCGATAATCCAGTTTACTATGTCCAGTACGCCCATGCTAGAATCTGCAGCATATTCCGTCAGACAGCGGAAATGAATATAAAAATGGAAGATAAACCAAACTTTAGCTTACTTACTCACCCTTCGGAGATTGACTTAATAAATAAGATTGCAGATTATGAAGAAGAGATTGAAAGAGCGGCAAGAGAGTATGCACCTCAGAGGATCACTCGCTATACTCAAGAAATAGCAGCGCTCTTCCATGCCTTCTATCGCGACTGCAGAATCATCGGCGTTGAGTCTCAGCTTGCTTCGGCAAGACTTGGTCTCATCAAAGTCACTGCTCATGTAATTGAGCACGCTCTTGGTCTGCTCGGCGTCTCTGCACCGAAATCAATGTAATATTAAGAGGAGATTGCTATGGAAAACAATAATACCGTTGAGAAAGATTATTCTAAAATGTCGGAGACTGACATTGCCTACAGGATTCTTGCCGATCTTGGCGAACCGATTTACTACAAAACCCTCATAACTGATGTCATTGACAAGAAGAAAAAGTCTGTGCAGTCAATGGCGGTTGCTATTTCGGAGATTTACACAATGATTAATATGGACGGTCGCTTTCAGTATAGAGGTGACAATGGTGAAGGCAAGTGGGGCTTGACTGAATGGACTCCTCCTGAAGTAAAGAGAACTCGTATGGCTTCTCAAGCTATCTCAGCAGGTGATGAGGGTATTCCGAAGCAGTCAGCAGCTAAGGGCATCAAGAAACGTAAAACTGACAAACAAGAAGAATAATAGTATTGCGTTAATGTCGGAGGTATTAAATGGCAAAATATATTTTCGTTACCGGCGGTGTGGTTTCTTCGCTCGGCAAAGGTATCACTGCCGCCTCTTTGGGCAGACTTCTCAAAAGCCGAGGCATTAAAGTCACAATCCAAAAGTTCGATCCTTACATCAATATCGATCCAGGTACGATGAGTCCTTATCAACATGGTGAAGTCTTTGTCACTGATGACGGTGCTGAAACTGACTTAGACCTTGGTCATTATGAGCGTTTCATTGACATCAATCTCACTAAAAACTCAAACACCACTACCGGTAAAGTCTATTGGTCGGTACTGAATAAGGAGCGCAAAGGCGATTATCTCGGCTCAACCGTCCAAGTCATTCCACACATTACCAACGAGATCAAAGAACGTGTCTATGCTGTTGGTGAACTCGATCAGGCTGATGTCGTCATAACTGAAGTTGGTGGTACAGTCGGTGATATTGAGAGCCTGCCTTTCCTTGAGGCTATTCGTCAAGTCAAGAAGGAAGTCGGCAAAAACAACGTCCTGTACATTCATGTTACCTTGTTGCCCTATATTGCCGCTGCAGGTGAGCTTAAAACCAAACCAACACAGCATAGTGTCAAAGAACTCAGAGCAATCGGTATTCAGCCGGACATTCTCGTTTGTCGAACTGAACAGGCTATTCCAAGCGACATGAAGAAGAAGATTGCGTTATTCTGCGATGTTGACGAGTCCGCCGTCATTCAGAACCTCACTGCCAAGTCAATTTACGAAGTGCCACTAATGATGCGCGAAGAGGGTCTCGATCGCATTGTACTTGACAAGCTCAATATGAATCTCTCACCAGCAAAGATGACTGAGTGGGAAAAGATGGTCTACAAAATCCACCACCCTGAGCGCAAAGTCAAGATTGCCGTTGTTGGCAAGTATGTTGAGTTACCGGACGCATACATCTCCGTCACAGAAGCTCTCCACCATGCTGGTATTGCTAATTCTGCTGCCGTTAAAATACATTGGGTCAATGCTGAGAAGATTGAAGCGCCTGATGTTGACTTAGATGAGGTCTTCAGCGGTTGCAAAGGTATTCTCGTTCCGGGCGGTTTCGGTGATAGAGGTATTGAGGGTAAGATCAAGGCAATTAACTTCGCGCGTGTTAATAGAATCCCATTCTTCGGCTTGTGCCTGGGTATGCAATGCGCGGTTATTGAGTTCGCAAGAAATGTTTGCCACTTCTCTGATGCCAACTCTACCGAGTTCAACCCTGAAACGGAGCATCCTGTCATTGCGCTGATGGATTCTCAAATTTCCGTTACTGATAAGGGTGGCACGATGCGTCTTGGCGCTTATCCTTGCAAGGTTGCAGGTGGTACATCAACTTATGAGGCTTATTCCAATGTAGATGACAAACTTGCAAATAACATTGTGCTTAGTGACAGTGATCTGACAATCCACGAGCGCCATCGCCATCGCTTCGAGTTTAACAATAAATTCCGTGACACCTTTAATGGCAATGGTATGGTTATTGCAGGCACTTTGCCGGACAATTCGTTGGTCGAGATTGTTGAGCTTGCTAAAAATCTTCACCCTTGGTTTGTAGGTTGTCAATTCCACCCAGAATTGAAGTCTCGTCCAAATCACCCTCACCCGCTCTTCCGCAACTTTGTTAATGCAGCGCTTACCATTTAGACTTTTATATTTTCGTTAATTTGGAGTGGTTAAATGCCTGATGTTTTAATACTTACTGACGAACTCTTTATTGGAACTGGCGATCATCAAGCAACTTATATTAATCCAATAGATCGGGCTAAATGTATAAAGATTCCTCATACTCCTGATGACGGTGATGTTAAAAAGGAAATGCGATATCGTCGTATTTGTAAAGATAAACTGGAAAACTCTGTACTTATCACTAAGTATTATGGTTTGGTTGAAACTAACAAGGGTTGGGGACATGTCTTTGAGAGAGTCATTAATGTTGACGGAAGTCCCGGTAAGCATTTAAATGACTTTCTTACAAAAGGTACTCCTTCTCTCTCGGAGATGGAAGTCATAACTAAACTCATGATGAATTTCAAAAAAGATTTCCTTCGAGAGAAGATCGTCATTGTTGATAATGATATAACAAACTTTATGGTGCAGCAGATTTCTCAAAATGAGTATAGGATCAGAATAATTGACAATATAGGTACTCCTGCTTTTATTCCTTTTGTTTATTATTTTGAATTTATCGCGACTTTGAAATGTCAGCGTTATTGGAATTACTTAGTAGGTTGGCTACAGTCTCATTATCCAAAAATCTTTAATGAAGAGCTTACCAAGAATTTAAAAGCATAATTCTAAGCCGCCAAGTTGAGAGCTTGAGCGGCTATCTTAATTGTTAGTACAAGTAATTTTGACCTTGCTACAATCGTTCCTTGTCCAAGAATGCAATTAACTACTCGTCTCTTTTGAGACAAGAATATTTATCAGAAAATACTATAAAAGATTGAAAAGTGTGTTATAATATATTCAACAGTTGATTGCGAATTTGCATTAGTGAGGTTTTAGTATGTATAAACTTTTAGCTCTCGACATGGACGGCACAACTTTAAATTCTCAAAAGAAGATCACTCCGCAAACGGTTGAAGGAATCAATCGCTTGTTAAATGACGGCGTTCATGTCATTGTCGCTTCCGGTCGCTGTCTTGCCGAAATGAACGACTACAAAGAAGAACTTAAAAACATGCGTTACTGTATATTAGCAAGTGGCGCTTTGATTTATGATTTTGCCAAACAAGAACCGGTATCTGTACACCCTGTACCGTTTGATGAGTGCCTTGATCTCATTGATCTTGGTGAGCAAGAAAAGGCTATGGTACATTTGCTGACGATTAGAGAATCAGTAGTCAAGCCACAAGACATTAATCACATGGTTGATTTTCAAATGGGTATATACCAAGATATGTACATTAGAAACTGCTTGCAATGTGAAGATCAGAGAGAGTACGCGAAAACTCATAAAGATGACGTTATCAAAGTCAACATTTATCACCGTTCGCCTGAATCACGTGCTAAGACTGTCGAGAGACTCAAGGGTCGCAATCTGCAGATGGTCTTTGCTGAAACCACTGCTCTTGAATCTTCTCCACCCAGTGTTACCAAGGCGGCTGGTCTCGTTGAGCTTTGCAAGTATCTCAATATTGATATTGCCGATACCGTTGCCATTGGTGATGCTCCTAATGATATTGAAATTCTTCAAACTGTCGGTTATGCCGTTGTTATGGGCAATGCTTCTGATGAGATCAAGCAAATGGCTGATTTTGTAACTGCCGACAATGACCATGACGGCGTACTTGCCGCGATTAATAAAATCTTTTACTCTTGATTGCGAGGTGATTGCATGGGCTTCTTTGAAAAACTCAAAAACAGTCTCTCAAAGACCAGAGAGAACTTGACGGAAAAGATTGAGAAGTTGATTATAGGTTATGCCGACATTGACGATAAATTCCTCGATGAGCTTGAAGAGACACTGATACTCTCTGATGTCGGACCGGCAACTACCGAAAAATTGATAGCCGCCGTCAAGAAAGGTATTCGCAAAAAACAAATTAATTCACCGGAGGATTTAAAGCCATTCTTGCAGAAAGAAATTAGTACAATACTCTCACAAGCTGACGAGACGCCACAGACTGAACTTTCACCGGATAACACCAAGCCTTATGTGATATTGGTGATCGGCGTCAATGGTGCCGGAAAGACTACAACTATAGGAAAATTGAGCGCCTACTACAGAGCACAGGGTAAGTCGGTAATGCTGGCGGCAGCGGATACGTTCAGAGCTGCTGCAATAGATCAGCTTGAGATTTGGGCAGAGCGTACTGGCGCTTCGATAATCAAACACGAAGAAGGCTCTGATCCTTCCTCTGTTGCTCTTGATGCTGCTCGTGCCGCCAAATCACGCAATATTGATGTACTGATTGTCGATACTGCCGGTCGCTTGCAAAATAGATATAATCTCATGGAAGAGCTCAAAAAAATCAATCGTGTTGTCGGCAAGGGCGTCCATGGCGCACCTCATGAGACTTTACTCGTCCTTGATGCCGGTACTGGTCAGAATGCAATCTCTCAGGCGGAACTCTTTACTAAATCGGCACCGATAACTGGTCTCGTCCTCACCAAACTCGACGGCACGGCTAAAGGCGGAGTAATAATCGGCATTAAATCGGAACTTTCCATACCTGTCAAATGGATTGGCGTTGGTGAAGCTGTTGATGACCTCAAGCCCTTCAATTCCGACGACTTTGCCGCCGCTCTCTTTGAAACCAAGGAATAACTTATTATTAATATGAGGGTGATATGAATGAAAGTATTTTTAACTAATGATGACGGAATAAGAGCACTCGGCATTTGGGCGATGGCTGCAGTGTTAGCCGAAAAATTCGATGTCATGATAGTTGCACCATTGAAGCAACAAAGTGGAATGTCGCACGCGCTCTCAGTTTTGAGACAACTTGAGTTCATAAAGATCACTGAAGAACAGATCAATGAGCTTCTCAAGACCCACTGCCCAAATGCTAAAATTGAGAAGAGCATAGAGGCTTGGACGATTGACGGCACTCCGACAGATTGTACTAAAATTTATCTTGAGGCAATGTGTGAGGGTAACTGGCCGACTATGATACTTAGCGGTATCAATCACGGTGCCAACCTTGCCACTGATGCCCTTTACTCCGGCACTGTCGGTGCAGCTTTAGAAGGCTATCTTCATGAGATACCCTCAGCTGCAATCTCGTTGGACATTGAATCCGAGATTCCATTTGAGGAAGCGGCAAGAGTCGTGCTTGACTATCTGACAGAGACTCTCAAAGAAAACCCAGAAAAGGGCTTCTTCTACAATATTAACTTCCCAAAACACTTCAAAGACGGCAAGGCAGAGTTTAAATTCGCAAGACTCGGCAGGAGAGATTATATCAACGCCTTTCAGACTCACAAAGACGAAAATGGCAGAACTTTCTACAGAGTTGGCGGTCAAGTCTACGATCTTGATCGCTCAGACGGTACTGATATCTTCGCAGCAGAAGCTGGCTATGTCGCCGTCACTCCGCTTCATGCCGACATGACTGACTACGACAAACTGAAGGAATGATTCATTGAGATGGGAGAATGATGCACTATGCTTAGTGATAAGGAGATAATGAGACTTGCCAATGGCAGCGATATAAGAGGTATTGCCGTTGAGGGCGTGGAAGGCGAGAAGGTCAATCTCACTACTGAAGCGGCTAACCGCATTGCTGCAGGCTTTGTAAAATTTCTTACTCTTCATTATGAGAAATCGCCTTCAGAACTTAAAGTGGCTGTCGGTCACGACTCACGACTCACCGCCGACTTACTAAAAAATGCAGTCATTGAAGCGCTTACGGCCATGGGTGTCAAAACGCTTGACTGTGGCTTGGCTTCAACTCCTGCCATGTTTATGTCGATTGTCCTGCCAGAGACCAATGCTGACGGCTCTATCATGATAACTGCAAGTCATTTGCCATTCAATCGTAATGGTCTAAAGTTCTTCACGAAGCTTGGCGGCGTTGAGCATGAAAATATAATGACGATACTTAAAAATGCCTGTAAGATCGAGGAAGTCAAAGGTAATAATCCGGCGCTTGTACAGAAGGTTGATTTGGTTGATACTTATAGTGCCAACTTACGCAAGAAGATCTGCAAGAAGCTTGGTGACGTTGATAAGCCATTGAGCGGTATGCACATTGTGGTTGATGCTGGAAATGGCGCGGGCGGTTTCTTTGCTGCAAAAGTGTTGGAGCCGCTTGGAGCAGACATCAGTGGAAGTCAATTCCTTGAGCCAGATGGTCACTTCCCAAATCACATTCCAAATCCGGAAGATAGGACTGCAATGGCAGCTATTCAAAAAGCCGTCTTGGACAATCACGCTGATCTTGGATTGATATTTGACACCGATGTTGACAGAATGAGTGCCGTCTTGAGCGATGGCGAGGAAATTTGCCGCAACGCTTTGATTGCAATGATAGCTGCGATCTTAGCACCGGATTATCCGTACAGTACTATTGTCACAGATTCCGTCACGTCTGACGAGTTGACTACCTTCTTGGAAAGTGACCTCAAACTTCACCATCTCCGCTACATGCGCGGTTACAGGAATGTTATCAATAAATGTATAGAGCTTAACCTTGCCGGAATTACTGCGCCGCTTGCGATTGAAACTAGTGGCCATGGTGCCTTGAGAGAAAACTACTACTTGGACGACGGAGCATACTTGGCGGTGAAGCTCATCATTGCAGCGGCAAATGCACGGAAAGCCGGTAAAGATTTGTCACATTTGATAGATAAACTGCAATATCCTGCAGAAACGGCTGAATGTAGATTTAAGATCGTCGGCGTTGAGAATTTCCGAGCTTATGGTAGCAAGGTATTGGAAGACTTCCAATCACGCGCCATTGATCGTGAGATTGAGATTGCCGAGCCTTCTTTTGAGGGTGTCCGACTAATCTTCAAAGGCGACGGCAAAGATGGCTGGGCGCTTTTGAGAATGTCTCTACATGATCCAAATATGCCACTGAATATTGAGAGTAAGCACAAAGGCGGAACAAAGAAGATTGCTGCTGAAGTCAAAGCACTGATAAAAGGATTTGACAATCTGGATATTTCTGCACTTGATAATATTTAGCTTAAAACAAATGGCTTGTGAGTGTCAATTATATAGAGGATCATTCATTACTATCTCGGTTAGGTCTTTTAGTTCTTTATTCTTGAAAACTTTCAAGAGAGCAGCATGATTTTGAGTAATTTTGTCGATATCGACCTTTCTACTTAACATTCTTTTGAAAGCTGCCCTTCTGCTTTCGGCAGTGTAAGTCCTTGCAGTCTTGACTATATTCACCAAAAGTAAGTTGTGAGAGGCATTAATGGCGGTTAAGTAAAAGTTATCATCAGCAGCAACGATATTATCAAGATTGTTCTTCTTTTCGAGTTCCTTCTTTAATGTCTTGAGATGCGCTGACATTTGATCTATTTCTTTTTTCAATGCCTTTTTGACTGCCAGATTAAGAACGGCAAGCACTGTAAATTTGTGCATTTCCTTTAATTCTTCAAGTGAATCGCTTTTGCATAATATTATACCGTATATTATTGGCTCCATCAGCGCATGTGAAAAACCTCTTGAAACGAAAGTGCCTTGAGTATGATGAATTTCTAATACACCCATGGCAGTTAAATACATTATTGCTTCTTTTACATTTTTAGTTTGTACGCCTAAGATTTTAGCTAATTCTTCATTAGTCGGAAGTTGATCTCCTGGCACCAATTCTTTAGTTAAAATGCCCTTCTTTATCCTATCAATGATTTGCTGTGTCAGTCCAACATTACCGATAACTTTTATATGTTCTCTTTCCATTTAAATTCTTCTTTCACAGAGTTTTAAATTAATTATAAATATAAGAAGACCAATGGTCAAGAGTGTTTCTATGTTCAAATTGAGGAGGTAGTTTTCATTGAGTCCGCGAGAACACAAAAAATTAATATACCGCCAAAAAATACTGAACGCTGCCTCTTTATTGTTTGAGCAACAGGGTTTTAGTGATACTTCTATAGCTGACATAATGAGAGCAGCAAATTTAGGTGTTGGTACATTTTACAATTACTTTGAATCTAAGGAAGAGTTACTTTTGACATTGTTAAAAAATCTTGCTGAAAAGTTAGATAGGGCCGTTGAAGAAGGTCAATCTTCCAATCTTTCCTCTATACAACTGCTAGAACTTGCCTGTAAAGCATTATCTAAATTGCTGGCAGAAAACCGATTTGTGCTGCCGCTGTTTTTGAGCGCTTCCGCGCATAGCGATAAGCCGGAACTGTTACCAACGCGGAAATATACTCCAACTTTCAAACCGATATTCGAGATCATAATAAAACAAGGTCAGCAAAATGGAGAGATCAGAACCGATGTTCCGACGGACTTAATTGCCGAGATGTTTCATTCAATCTATCAGGCGGCTTCATTCAGCAAATTGAATATACCTTTTAAAGAGAATATTGAGCTAAAAGTCCGTTTGCTGACAGATGGAATAAAAGTACAAAATTCGAGGAGAACTCAATGATTAGTATAACTAAATTACTGTTTGCAAGAGAATATTACGGCGACAGATTGAGGTATTCCAAGGGCGCAAACCGAATGACTAATGGAGCAGCGGAAGGCATTGGTCCTGTTGTCGTCTGGAACTCAACCAAGACTTGTAATTTAAAGTGCCGTCATTGTTATATGGAGTCTGACAGCCGTAAATACAACAATGAGTTGACTACCGACGAAGCCAAGACATTTATTAACGATCTTGCTGATTTTAAAGTTCCGGTACTTCTCTTTAGTGGCGGTGAACCTCTAATTCGACCAGATTTCTTTGAGCTTGCAGAGTACGCTGCAAGTAAGGAAGTTCGCCCAACGCTCTCGACCAACGGCACTTTGATAACTCGTGAAGTCGCCCAGCGTATTAAGGATATAGGTGTTGGCTACGTTGGAATCTCTCTTGACGGTCTTAAGGAAGTCAACGATAAGTTTCGTGGTGTTGATGGTGCCTACGAGAAAGCAATGAAGGGTATTGAGAATTGCGTTGCCGTTGGACAGCGTGTCGGTCTGAGATTTACAATCAACCAGCACAACCTTCGCGATCTCGAAAATATATTTGACTTCATTGAGGAGAAGCAAATCAATCGCGTGTGTTTCTATCATTTAGTTTACTCCGGTCGTGGCAATCAAATGATGGACGAGGACGTTACACCTGCAGAGTCACGCCGCGCAATGGATATTATCATCAAGAGGACGAAGGATTTTGAGAAGCGCGGCTTGAAAAAAGAGATATTGACAGTTGACAATCACTGCGACGGTGTATATATGTATCTCAAGGCTCTGCAAGATGGTGACAGCTCGACGGCTGCACAGATAAAACACTATATCAGCACAAACGGCGGCAACCGCTCCGGAATTGCCTTTGGTGAAGTTGATCCATTTGGCTACGTTCACCCTGATCAATTCACTCAACATCATACTTTTGGCAATGTTCGAGATCGAAAGTTCGGAGACATTTGGACTGATGTAAATAATCCTATCATGCGAGGTCTAAAGAATCGGAAACCTCTGCTAAAGGGTCGCTGTGCTCAATGTAAATTCCTTGATAATTGCAATGGTAACTTCCGTACACGTGCCGAAGCCAAGACAGGTGATTTTTGGCAATCCGATCCTTCTTGCTACTTAACTGACGAAGAGATTGCTTGAGTTGATTTACTGTGTGATTTAGTTGTCGTCAAGTTTAAAATATAAGTTTAAATCGCCTTGGTGTGCCAGGCGGTTTTTAATTTATCAGCTATAGGGTAAATTGTACCATTTAATGATAAATTGAGTTGACATTTGTCTTGTATAGATGTTACAATAAATATGATTTGTTTAATGAGAAATTATAGTAAACAAGGAGGTAATTTTATGTTGAAAGATAGACTAAGACCGAAGTTTGAAGACGAAGATGAAGTCTATATTCCTGATTTGGGTGAATTTAGTGATGACTTTAACCTTCATGATAGAACTCCACGCAGTAATGCAGGCATTAGCCTTGGCTGGTCTGCTCTTGAGCAGCAAATGTTTGATCTCTTGCTCATAAATCGTTTTAATACTGATTCACATGACATGCTCGACGAAGAAGCAAAGGCAGTTACTCGCTTGGTTGAAACTTTTGATTCTCATGAGATTTCAAGAATTTGTGCAGTTGCGCTTCTGGCCGTTCAGATGGCTCTAGTTGAGGAGAAGAACTTCGAGAATGAGTATCACAAGTATCAAGAACATATCAAGGAACACCCTGAGGATATTGAAGAATTGGAATTTGGCGTATAATTAAATCTATTGAATCAAAAAAGCAGCCCATGGACTGATGTTGGGCTGCTAACTTTTTTATTATCGCTATTTATATTGTAATGAAAAAATTACTGATTGAAATAACTGTAAGAACTTGCGGCACGCTGCGCTGCTTGATCAAAGGAACGATCATAAGCTTCTTGGAAACCGATTGAACTAAAGGCCGAAGTAGCACCACCAGTAGGAGCTTCATATTGATCGTCTTGTTCCATTATTTTCGTAAGACTCTCAACGCCATATTCTTCAATTCTCTCACTATTTTGGCTGAATTGACTGATACCAACATTTGTTTCATTACCAAAATTTGAAACAGTAGTGTTTTCCTGTGCCTCTTCCATTCCAGCAGAAGTTGCCTGTCTTCCAATCTGATTAGCTTCAACATTCATTTGACGGAATGTTGCGATTGGAACCGATCCACCTATACCTGAAACTGCCATAATAATCCCTACCCTTCCTCAAAATCCATTTAACAAAAACTATCCTTCTCACTCAAAAGAACTTAAATTAATTCAATCATATATAAACTACTACTTATGTAACTATTATTATACGTTTTATATATTTCTTTGTCAACAGCATTTTATTAAATTCCCTTTTATATTTTGCTACTAAATGATATAATTATAATACAAATTAGAAAACTAAAAGGTATTTAATTAATGGATAGAAGTATTATATACTTGCTGTTGGGACGCGCGATGACAGCAATGACTTTAGCTTATATGTTGCCGATATATTACGCCCTTTTTGGCATGCAGGATAAAGACATGGCAATCTTCTTTGCATTGTTGCTTCTAATCTGTGCGGTTTTGGCTGTCTTGCTAACTTATAAAGGTAGAATACACCGACAACGTATAAGGATTAATGAGTCAGTTGTCGCAATGATTACAGTCTGGTGGCTCTTGGCAATATTCGGAGCGATTCCTTTTATTATGACCTTGCTTTCACCTGTAGATGCAATCCTCGAAACTGTTTCCGATTTAACCGCTGCAGGACTGTCACTATTACCGCAAGATGCGCCATATATCTTAAAACTTTGGCAGGCCATATTGATGTGGCTCGGATCATTTATCTTTCTGAGTATATTGGTAACGATCTTGCCGGAAGTTAGCGGTTGTTTTGGACTGGAATTATCACTGAGTCAAGGGCAAATTTTCTCTCCAATGTTAGGACAAATGAGATTTATGGCAAAGAAAATCCTTCTGATCTATGAACTACTGACATTTATCTCATTTGTTATGTTTAAATTGGCAGGTCTTGATAATTGGGACGCAATCTCAATGGCAATGAGGTGTATATCAACCGGCGGTGGAGACTTTTTCCCAGGTAAAGGCAATTTTTATGTTGAATATGCTGCTATATTCTCAATGCTGCTTGCTTGCGGTAATTTTCTATTGTATTTTCGCCTAATGAATACCATAATACCGCCGACCTCAAGCCTTAATATCACTAAACCAATAGACATAAAGAACTTCGCCAAAAAAATACACCTGACAATTAAAACT
Source organism: Selenomonadaceae bacterium (assembly GCA_017475745.1). Taxonomy (GTDB): domain Bacteria; phylum Bacillota; class Negativicutes; order Selenomonadales; family Selenomonadaceae; genus Quinella. Next base: position 25,795 of record JAFVEZ010000021.1, on the reverse strand, counting down.
TTTTTCTCACTTATGCGAAGAAATGCTCGTTCTAATCTCAGGATATTTATCAGCAATTCGGAAGTTCAATTTCTACTTGTAACAATCTTTATCAGTACATTGATTATAACCTTTACGATTTTTAACAAAGATTATCTAACCGATGGCAATGCAAGTTTTAGAATAGCGCTGTTTCATGTCGTTTCATATATAAGCACGACAGGCATTACCTTAACCAATCTCACAAACGCTCCTGATGCAATCCGATTTTTACTCTTCTTGCTCGTTCTTATCGGTGGTTGTATGGGTTCAGTTACCGGCGGTTTGAAGATCATTCGCATAATAATACTCTTCAAACTTGCCGCTATTGAGACGATAAAGGTCATTCATCCGCGAATGATAACCAGCATCAAGGTTAATAGCATTGCTGTGCCTATGAAAATCGTTGGACGCGTGCTGAGTTTCTTCTTTCTCAGTTCAGTGACGCTGTTTATTTTTTCTGTCATTCTCTCATTGAGTGGACAGCCCTTCTCAACGTCAGTTGCAATGTCGGCGGCTTGTTTAACCAATATTGGAACATTGCCCGGTATTTGCGAATCAGCTACATTTGTGTCTTTGCCTGCGGTCATGAAACTGGTCTGCTGTTTTATATTAATTATCGGACGCATTGAAATATTTGCCTTTTTGATACTGATTGGGTTAATTAATTTAAGTCAAGAGCGTAATCCTTGGTGACATTGTTAGCCTTAGTGTAATGTGCAAGAATTACTTTGACGAGTCCGTCGATGGTGTATTCCTTAGCTACAATACCAACCTCAATACCGAATGTTTTTAAAGTCTCTGCCGTGATTGGACCTATCGCGGCAGTTTTAATATTCTTCAGAGTCTCTGCACCGACAGCATTAACTAAATTTTTAACGGTTGAAGAACTTGTAAAAGTTATCAGATCAATATCCTCAAGGTTGATTGCGCCTTCTATAGCAGAGATTGTCCTATAAATTGGCACAACTTCAACATCTGCACCAAAATTTATCAACTCTTGCGGCAAAACTTCTCTTGCTTCTTCAGCCCTCGGAATTAAAACCTTTTTGCCGTCAACCTTACTTTTGAGTAGCTCAACTAGGGCTTCTGCTCTAAACTCAGTCGGTACAAAGTCAGCATTAATGCCATGATTCGATAATTCTGTTGAGGTTGCAGAACCAATCGCCGCAATCTTGGCATTTGCAAGCGAGCGCGTGTCCAGATTTTTTAGTTTGAGACGATCAAAGAAGTGCTTGACGCCATTCTCACTTGTGAAGATGATAAAGTCATATTTATTAATCTGTTTCAATGCCATATCGACTGCCTTATAGTTATCAGAAGGAATGACGATCTTAATAGCAGGTATCTCAATACACTTTGCTCCAAGAGCTGAAAGCATTGCAGAGAGTTTTGATGCTTGAGATCGTGCGCGAGTGACTAAAATTCTCTTTCCAAAGAGTGGTTTAGTATCAAACCATTTAAGGCTATCTCTCAAGGTGACGACCTTTCCAACGATAAAGATTGCCGGCGAGGTTATTTGTTGTCGTTGAACATCAGCGGCAGCATTTTCAACTGTAGTTATCAACACTTTTTGCTCTGCCTTGGTTCCATTTTGAATCACTGCCGCTGGAGTATCTGCTGCTCTGCCGTTAGCTATCAGCCGCTGGGTTATCTCTGACAAGTTCGCAACGCCCATCAAAAATATCAATGTATCCACACCCGTCGACAGTTTATCCCATTTTAGAGTAGATTTTTCCGACATCTCATGGCCGGTGACGACCGCAAACGAAGTGGCGATGCCTCTATGTGTGACTGGTATACCTGCGTAAGCTGGCACTGCGATTGCTGAGGTGACACCGGGTACAATCTCAAATGGAATATTGTTCGCCTTAAGTAGCAATGCTTCTTCGCCACCACGCCCAAAGACAAAGGGATCGCCACCCTTGAGTCTCACAATATTATCAAAGCGCTTGGTTAAATCGACAAGCAGTTGACTGATTTCTTCTTGTCTCATTGTGTGTTGACCTGGTGCCTTGCCGACATAGATTCTTTCGGCCTTATCAGAAGCAAAATTTAATATCCTATCGTCCGCAAGCCTATCATAAACTATAACATCTGCCTGTTCAATTAAACTTTTAGCCTTGATCGTCAAAAGTTCGACATCACCAGGACCTGCTCCAATCAAATAAACCTTACTCAAATTACTGCACTCCAAATAAATATCAATTATAAAGTTAGAATATCTAAAATCAATCCTTCAACCTTTTCTTAATCAAGCTTCTCAATTACTTCTTAAAATACATTACTAATACTTCAACATAAGTATAGAAAATCCTTTATCATCAATAGTAAAGTATTTTTATACATCGCATACTCAAAACGAACCGTTTAACTTATGTCAAGTCTCTAAACTTCAATACCTGTAGTTGCAGGTGAAATGCATATTTGTGTCGAATTTGTAAAGCATTAAACCATTGTTGAGGAAGATGATCACATGGGAAATGTTTATTCATTTTGGGAATTGACTCTAATACCCAAGGTTGAACAATTTTATAACAATAAATATTTAACGGCTATACGGCGGACTTTTTATATTTTGATTCCATTTTGGCTGACCATTTCGGCTCTGGACGTTATCAACAATCTGCTCCTTAATCCGAAGGGTTTTTTAATGAGCAATCAAGGGCTAAATCTTGGTTTCTGGATCACCGGCGGACTCAGTGGTGAAGATTATCTTGGCAGTGACTTTGCACAGATTTTGATGACTTACAATGAGATTGTTGATATTGGTTACAGGATAATCACGATCTTGATTGTCTCTATACTTTCGATGTACTTGTCTGAGATTTTTGAATCGGACAAATATTTGACGATATTCTGTTCGCTCGCGGCTTTTTTGATAATGTCCTCAGTTCCAACTTACAATGCAGGCGAAATGACAGACTATTTTTCAAGGAGAGGTTACTTTTTGGCATTTGTTACGGCTTTTACTTCTTCGTGGATTTTTGCAAAATTATCTAAAATAAAATGGCTCCAAATAAAGGCGCCACATTCGACTACAGAAGAATTTTCTCAATATATCTCCAAAACTCTTCCAATTTTTTTGACATTATTGACAGCTTCGTTATGTTCGCTTATGCTTGCACTTTTCTCAAGAACTGCAAATACATTTGAGACTTACTTATCGAGCTTGGACCTTTTCCAAGAACCAATCTTTGTTATGATTTATCAATTTACGGTATGGTTTCTTTGGTGGCTGGGTCTTCCTGGATATGCAATCACCTCAAAGATAATGGAAGTCGGTTATATTCCAGCACAACTATCAAACCAAATCGGTGAGACTTCAGCGATATTCACTACCGGTTTTTTTGAAGCAGGCGTGATTCACGTCATGGGTTTTATGATTGCCATTTTGGTATTCTCTCAACATGAGAGCTGGCGATCCGTATCGAAGTTTGGTATGCCAGCGATGTTCTTCAATGTGCAGGAAGTTTTTATCTTTGGTTTACCTTTGATTCTAAATCCGATATTTTTAGTTCCTTATATCGTGGCACCACTAGCAAATGTCCTGGTCGGTTATTTTGCAATCTCTTGGGGCATTGTGCCGATCTTCCAAGTGGATATTCCATGGACAATGCCGCTGATCTTCAGTGCAGCGATAGGTACTCATTCAATTATGGGTGGAATTTTGCAAATCGTCTGGCTGATTATGGACATCTTCATATATGCACCCTTCGTCATAACTGCAAATGCTATCGAGTTAGAGAACGAATGATCTCTACTCGTTGATAAATATTCCTAAACGGCCATGTTATTTACATTCTCCGCTGCTGTAAGTGTGGCAGAGAATTTTTTTAATGCTTCGATTGCCTGTTCAGTTGACTCACACAATACCAGCTCTACTCGATTGCCCAAGAGTTTCTTAGCCTGACGGAAAACAAGACGATAATCTGCACTTGAAGCCACCAACACATATGCTGAAGCCAAGTCACTGTGGGCGGCGCCAACTATTTCGGCTATTGATGGTGAAGCTTCTGCACTGCCTGTGATAAGTATAGAGGCACCTGCGTCTTGAAGTATGTCTGCTTCTTCTCTATCCTTAGCAACTGCCAGAGCTGCGACGGGCATGACGGCATCGCGAGCAGGTAGAGTGTGACTTTCACTCATATTGACAATCTTAACTTCACGAAGAGGACCCCAACCTACCGCCTGCTCAAGAGCTTTGCCTACGTGGTCAGTGTGAAAGTGAACTTCAATGGCTCCACTCAAGCGCTCAACTATAGAGAAGCTGCTGAGGTCACTCATTTGGCGCTCCAATTCTGGTATACTCGCAGTTGAATTTTTCACTCTAAGACGAACGCAGTAAGGTTTGACGATATCCTTAACAGGATCAGGCATATCTTTTCCTGCGCTGATACCAAGTGAAAGGCTGACTGCAGGTGATACAAAGTTGCCGTCAAGACCTTTGAGACAACCCGTCAAGAAGCTGTTCATTATATAGGCTCCTGCATCATCTTGTCCACAGACTTGCATGGCATTTTTGCCGGAATTGATTGCTGCTTCCAAAATCTCAGATATTGGTTTCTCATCACGAACAGCGTGATAGGCACCCTTGGCAACAGCCTTTGCAACGGTTATAAATGGTATCTCTAGCTTTTCGGGAATTACTCGCTGAGAATATAATATGCCATACTGAAAAGCCTTGCCAAATTCTGAACTCGTCGCGTCATACTTACCTGCAAGACCAGTTGAAATACCTCTGAAAAGCTGTGCAAGCACTACACCGGCGTTTCCTCTTGCACCAAAGACCGCCGCCGTTGCAACACGCCGTGAAAGTCCACCAATACTGTCGTCTTTGGCATCTGCAAGTGGCATAACAGCAGCACCCATCGTTCTCAATATGTGAGTACCTGGAAGAGTGCCTACACCCTTCATTTTGTTGATATTTTCATACTCTAATAAAAACTCACTATAAGCACCCGCAACCATTCTCTTGAAATCTCCACCGGTTATAACTTCTCTATTTCCGCTCATTTGCACTACACCTCACTCATATAGATTTATATGCAAAAGATTATTTTTAAAATCAAAAACAGGATTATGTTAATAATTCGCGAAATAATACAAATAACCTTTTTTCTAAACACTTTTGTCAATTTGAGGAGATTTTTATGCCAAGGAAAAAATTAACTGATGACGATAAAATAAAAGAGACTGAGAAGAAAGTCACTCGACGAACGAGGAAGAAAACCACCGAGGAGACACCTGCCAAAGATGTCAAAAAATCTCCTGCAAAAGTTACAAAATCCTCTGTAAAAACTACTGCGAATAAAAGAGGTCGCCCACATAAGGCTGCTGAACAGGAAAAGACGAGCGATCAGCGTGAAAAGATTTTTGCACTGGATATTGGCACTCGCTCTGTCATTGGGATCGTTGCCGTTCGTGAAGATGACGACTCATTGACGATAGTTGCCACTCATCGTGAGGAGCATAAGACTCGTGCTATGCTTGACGGCCAGATTCATGATGTACCACAAGTGGCTGCTGTGATAAAGAATTTCAAGGCAGAGCTGGAGAAGCAAGTCGGACCTCTCACAAGTGCTGCTGTTGCCGCTGCAGGTCGCGCTCTTTATACCGTCACTGCTACTTCGGAAGCGAACATTGAAGGAATTGTCACTTACGAACAGGAGAAAGATTTGGAATTTGCTGCTGTTCAAGCCGCACAATCTGATCTTGCCGCATCAAACACCATTGACGATCCGACAAATTATTATTGCGTCGGCTTTTCGACAATACAATATGAACTTGATGATGTTCGTCTCAAAACCCTTGTCGGGCAGCGCGGCAAAGTTGCCAAAGCTACTGTCATTGCAACATTCTTGCCGCGTCAAGTCATTGATTCAATGCAGTCCGCCTTGCAGTATTCCTCACTGGAGATGCAAGCATTGACTTTAGAGCCGATTGCTGCTATCAATGTACTCATTCCACCTACAATGCGCCATCTCAACCTCGTATTGGTTGACATTGGCGCCGGCACCTCAGACGTTGCAATCACAAAGAATGGTTCCGTTATAGCCTATGGCATGGTGCCGCTTGCTGGTGATGAGGTCACCGAGGCAATCAGTCAAAAGTTCCTTCTCGACTTCAACGTAGCTGAAGAGGTCAAACGTAAAGCAGCAAATGGTCAACCTGCGTTCTTCCAGGATATTCTAGGCAGTCGTTTTGATATGTCAGCAGAGGAGATAATTGCGCCTATTGAGGAAAACATCAAAGGTCTTGCCGATTCCATTGCCAAGACGGTTGTAGAGCTTAACCATGATGAAGTACCTCAAGCTGTCATGCTAGTTGGTGGTGGATCACTCACACCCAAGCTTCATGAATACGTTGCCAAAGCACTCAACATGCCCGACAATCGCGTTGCTGTCCGCAATCCTGATATTGTTGCCGGTATCACATCTATACCTAAAGAATTGCGCTTGCCGGACGCCGTTACACCGTTAGGCATCTTGAAGATTGCTTCCTCTAGTATCTTTCACTTCCTCACGGTTTACGTCAACGACGTTGAATACAGTCTCTTCCACTTCCACGATCTCACTGTTTCTGATGCTCTGCTTAGTACGGGAATACAAATCAGAAAGTTTAATGGCAAGCCAGGTCTCGGCTTAATGGTAACAGTTGAGGGTGAAAAGAAATCATTCCCTGGTAGCATGGGAACACTCGCAAAGATAACCGTTGATGGCGAGGAAGCAACTTTCGATACACCGATCAAGAATGATTCCTACATTCAGATTATAGCTGGTGAGGACGGCCAGACTCCGAAGGTGTATCTCTCTGATGTGATTGGTGAAGTCGATAGCTTCGAGATCAATATAAACGATAAGGTGGAATCTATTAGGCCACGAACGTTAGTCAATGGCGAAACCGTCAGTGATAACCGCTTGCTTGTCGATGGTGATGTGGTTGAAGTCCGTCAGCCGCGAACTGTAGGTGAAGCCTTGAGACTTGCAGGTTACTCACCTACAGGCCGCAAGATTAAATACACCATTAATGGGCGTCAATCAAGCTACACTTGCTCACCGACTATTCTAATGAACGATTCGCCTGTCCAGATCACATTGCCTATTCACCAAGGTGATAGCATTGAATATATAGCCAACGACATGCCGAAAATCTCTGATGTCATCAAGGTCTCCAATCTTGAGACGAGTGTCAAGATATTCTATGAGGACGAGGAATATGAAATTCCTGCGGCAACTTTTGACCTTAAACTCAACGGTCGCGCTGCAAGCAGAAACTCTATAATTGACGAAGATGCCACTATTGAGTATAAGAGCTTCTCGCGTGTTGTGACAGTTTCAGATGCACTGCTGGCGATTGATTTTAAGCCGCCTGATTCAAGGAGCAGAATAAAGTTTAAAATCCTTGTCAATGGACAGGCAGTTGACTTTGCTGATCCAGTCAAAAACGGCGACAAGCTTGAAATTGAACTTACACCACCAGAAGAAGACCCAGACTTGCCAAAAGTGCCGCCTGAATTTTCCAATGACGATAAATCTAAAACTGAATCTGTCTCAAATACCGCTGTCGCCGATAGTCAATCCGCAAAAGCAAAAGCTATCAGAACACCTCTCAGAGAACTCAGAGAGCGCAAGAAGTTGACTATAAGCGACTTTATCAGACCAGATTGAGCTGACGATTATCAAACCAATATAATGAGTGAGCAATGAGGAGAGATAATATTGAATCAGATTGAACGAATCGAACATATGGGAAAAATACTTGAGCAAACCAATGAGGTTGCAGCAGAATTATTTGATGCTCTCGAAAAGTACGCAAAATTACGCGAAAAATATCGCGAACTTATTGCATATTATAATTCTGATCTTTGGACAAAGGATTTTGACTCACAAATGGCAGGAGACTTGCCGGACGATCTCAATCGTATTACTCTTAACGAGGATACTATTTATGATTTGATTGTAGGAAATCGTATTTTGACTGTCAGAATGTTGGAACTCGCCACTGACAATGTAAAAAATTCTTAAAATGTAAAGGCTGGTGGTATTGTGAATAAGAGTATCAACTCCAAGATGATAATCAAGAATACTTCGGTATTACGGCACAACGGCGACATACAAGACGCTGATATTATCATTGAAGATGACAAGATTGCCTTTGTTGGCAGGGTTGTCAATGGAAATGTTTTGGCGGATCACGTCAAAAATATCAAAATCATTGATGGCAAGGGCAAACTCGCAGTACCCGGTCTTGTCAATGCACACACTCATGCTTCAATGACGCTGCTGAGGAGCTTTGCTGATGACAAGAAGCTCATGGACTGGCTCCAAGAGGATATCTGGCCGATTGAAGCGAAGATGGGCCGTGAAGATATTTACATAGGTGCAGCGCTTGCGGCGGTTGAGATGATTCGCTCCGGAACCACAGCTTTTGCTGACATGTACGGTCCATGTATGGACGAAGTGGCCAAGGTTGTCGACGAGTCCGGCTTGAGAGGTGTGCTATCACGCGGTTTGATTGGTGTCGTTGACGGAGACAAGAAGCTCCAGGAGAATATCGAGCTGTTCAAAGAGTTCCACAACGCTTCCGAAGGTCGCGTCACCGTGATGTTTGGTCCTCACGCGATTTACACCTGTCCGCCGGAGTATCTGATAAAGGTTGCCAATGCTGCTTCCGAACTTGGTGCAGAAATTCACATTCACATGAATGAGACGCTTGACGAGATCAACGGTTGTCTCAAGGACTATGGCAAGCGCCCGTTTGAAGTTGTCAATGAAACTGGCTTATTCGATCAAGGTACGCTTGCTGCTCATTGTGTTCACCTCAGTCCTGAGGAGATCGAGATCATCAAGGAGAAGAAGATAAGAGTGGCGCATAATCCTGGCTCAAATATGAAACTTGCCAGCGGTATTGCACCTGTAACCAAACTTCTCGACGAAGGCGTTGTGGTGGCTCTTGGCACTGATGGAGCTTCTTCTAATAACAATCTCGACATGCTTGAGGAAGTCCGACTTGCTGCGCTTCTTCACAAGGTTAATACACTTGATCCGCTTGCCATTCCTGCTGCTGAAGCTCTTAGACTCGGCACAGAATATGGCGCCAAGGCTATTGGTCTTAATGGTGTAGGCAGAATCGAAAAGGATTATAAAGCTGATATCGTCCTCTATGACATGAAAAATGCGGAATGGCAACCGCGCTATAATCCTATCTCGCTGCTGGTATACTCCGCAAATTCTTCTTCAGTTGATACTGTCATCGTCAATGGTAAGGTGCTTATGGAGCACGGAGAACTGAAAACCCTCGACGAGGAGAAAATCCTATTCAACTTTAATCAGTGTTTCCACCGTTTGACTGGCTATTATATGTAGTTAGTATGAAAGCCAAGTACAGACGACAATAGCGATAGAGACTATGCCATTACGCATGAAGTATTCTTGAGTGACGCGGCTGAAGTCCCAGGGCTTGACAATCAAATGTTGATAAAACAACGTGCCTGCTGCAATGCCGACACCGCTGTAGTAAAGGTCGCCCAGATTCATCATCACACCGACAGCAATAAAACAAATAATACAAATCACATGTAGGATTGCCGAAATAGTGAAGGCTCCTCTTGCTCCAAATTCAGTTGCGAGCGAGTGGAGCTTTTGTGATTTATCAAACTTCTCGTCTTGAGCACCGTACATGGCATCAAAGGCTCCGATCCACAGTGCAACGGCAGTGCACAAAACAATCATCGGAAGAGTGATCTCACCACTCACTGCAACCCAGCCGCCTGCCGGTGCCATTGCTATTGCAAGGCCAAGGAATAAGTGACACCAGCCAGTAAATCGCTTGGTGTATGGGTAGATAATGAACGGTATTGCAGCAATCGGCAACAACTTTAAGCAAATAGGTGGAAGCTGCGCGACCGTTACAATCATTATAATCATACACAAGATTATAAAGACCATTGCTTCCGGTTTAGTTATTTCACCTCTCACCATTGCGCGGTAACTCATTCGCGGTTGCTTTTTGTCGTATTTAAGATCAACGAGATTATTGATTGCCATTGCCGCCGCTCTGCCACTCGTCACCGCAACGGCAATCAGAAACAGTGTCCACGGACTTGGTGAACCATTCGATGCAAGGATAGCTGCCATGAACGCAAATGGTAAATCAAAAATCGTGTGATGAAGTGCTATATTGTTGATATGTGCTTTTATACTTATCAAGTAATCAGCTCCTAGTGTTTTTTTTAAACTATTTTATTCGCCTTTTTTGAAATCGTCAAATAAAATTTTTAACTTATTGCAGAGGTTATCGTAATTTGCTAAAATTATATATTAGTAAAACATTTATGAGCACTGGAGCGATAGACATGAGTTTTGGGAAAGATATAACTGATTCTGCTAAAAAGTCAGATTTAGATATTGACGTTGTGAGAGGAATCACGGCACGGGCGATCTTTGAATTTATCATGGCTGCCATTGTACTTTGTGGTATAGGCTACTTCGCACATTGCCATATTAATAATTTGCTAAATGAATCGATGGCTGAAAGTGTCTCAAGAAATGTAGGCACAATCTCACATTCTGTTGAACACGAATTTGAACAGGAAATCCACGAAATGCACTTAGGTGCTTCAATGCTCGAAAAAGGACAGGTTTCAGTTGAAAGTTTAATAAATGTTTCCAATGCTTTTGAGCGTGGAACTGATAATACAGGCATACTTTACAAAGATGGCAGTCCAGTTGAGGGCAGTCCAAAAAATCTACCCGAACATGAATTTAATGAATTGGCAGCAGTCTTTGAGGGCGAAGATGTCATCATCTATCACAAGGGATCAGGTCTTATCTTTGCTGTTCCTGTCGAACTAAATAACGAAATTTGTATATTTTACCAACAGTACTCCGACAAAGATATTCCCAAGCTCTTCGGCATTGTCAGCTATGACGGTGAAGGCAGAGTCACTTTGGGCTATAAAACCGGTGAGTGGACAGAAATCTCACTAGGCGAAGCCAATGGCAAATTCTACGATGATTTGTATGTAACACCCGGATTCTTTGAGGCTTACAGCAAGGCAATTTATAATGAGACTCTTGAGAATGGAAGAGTGGTCAAGCCATTTGATTTTAATGGCCAATCATACTGGATATTTGGTTCATATGTTTATGATAAAGATTTTGCGATCTTTGGCATGGTCAAGCGTGAAGCTGTCTCTGCCGGTGTCGATTATATTCACACTGTCATGCTTGGCTGTATTGGCTTGATAATGCTTATACTGATAATGTTTGGTCGCTACTCCATAAAGAACGTTGAAAACAAAGAATTGCGACAAGAGAAGTTGATGGCACTTCAAGCAAGCCAGACAAAGAGTGAGTTCCTGTCGAATATGTCACACGAAATTCGCACGCCGATAAATGCAATACTCGGCATGGACGAGATGATTTTAAGAGAGTCCAAAGAGCCAAATACTTTGGAATACGCCGAAAACCTCCGACACGCCGGAAACAGTCTGCTTGGAATCATTAACGATATACTCGACTTCAGTAAGATTGAGGCAGGCAAGATGGAGATTATACCTGTTGAATACCAACTTAGCTCACTTCTCAATGATTTAGTCAATATGATACACACTCGTGCCGATAAGAAGGGCTTACGATTCATTGCTAAGGCTGATCCCGATATTCCATGTATTCTCTTTGGCGACGAGATCAGAATCAAACAAGTCATCACCAATATCTTGACTAATGCTGTCAAATACACTGAAAAGGGCAGTGTAACACTGACTGTCGACTATTACGAGAAAAATAATGACACTATCATCATGACTGTCAAGGTGCAAGATACCGGTATTGGAATCAAGCCTGAAGATTTGTCAAAGCTGTTTAGTGCCTTTGAGCGCATTGAGGAGAAGCGCAATCGTACCATTGAAGGTACGGGCCTTGGAATGAATATCACTCAACAACTTCTGCACTTAATGAACTCTAAACTTCAAGTTGACAGCATTTACGGTGAAGGTTCAATGTTTTGGTTTGATATCGAACAGAAGATCGTCAGTCGCGAGCCAATCGGTGATTTTGAGGAAGCGTTTAGAAATTCTCTTAAAAATCACAAAGAATATCACGAGAAGTTCACAGCACCGGACGCTTCTATCTTGGTGGTTGATGATACTGTAATGAATCTCACTGTTGTTAAAGGTCTACTCAAACAGACTCAAATCAAGATTGACACGGCGGAGAGCGGCAAAGAGTGTCTGGATTTGACAGCAAAGAAGAAGTATGACGTGATCTTCCTCGATCACCGTATGCCAGAAATGGACGGAATGGAAACGCTCAGAGAAATGCAGCTTATGACGCCTAATCCAAATCATGATACTCCTGTAATATCATTGACGGCGAATGCAATCAGCGGAGCGCGTGAACAGTACCTTGCTGCAGGATTTAAAGATTACCTCACCAAGCCAATTAACAGCACCCACCTTGAGAACATGCTGATTAAGTATCTGCCTAAAGATAAAGTCAAGATCACTAAAGTGTCCGACGACGCAGAAACAGAACAATCTGCTGAAGAATTGAATCTGCCAGAGTGGTTGGCAAAAGTGAGCGGATTGAACACTAAGGAAGGTGTTGAACACTGCGGTGATGTAGATGATTATCTTGCAGCTCTCAAGGTCTATGCTAATTCTGTCACTAGTGGTGCTGATGAGATTGAAGCTTATTACAACGCTGAAGATTGGAAGAACTATACAACCAAAGTTCATGCTTTGAAGAGTTCCTCAAGAGTTATAGGTGCGCTTGAATTGTCCGAAAGAGCTAAACGCCTTGAAGATGCAGGCAATGCTGGATATATTGACGAGATAATGAAAGATACTAAACCTTTACTCGAACTCTATCGCTCATATATTGAGAAACTCAAGCCACTGATTGAGACTGAAGAGGACAATTCCAACAAGCCGTTGATTGACGAGGTAGAACTTGCCGAAGCTTTTGAAGCAATGAAGGACGCTGCTGCAACCTTTGACTATGATTCGATGATGTTTATATTCCAGTCACTTGATGAGTACAAGTTACCGGAGAATAAGATTGAGCCATATAAACAAATCAAAGAAGCCGCCGCCAAACTCGACTGGGAGACCATCAACAATTTGCTTAGTGAGGCGAAAACTGATGTTTAAAACTGTAAATGAGTTGGTAATCAGAGAAGCAGTTGAGTTCTTAGTCTTAGCAAGTATTTTGAGTGTATTAGGTTACTTTGCCTATTATAAAATTGATTCAATGCTCAAGGAATCGCTTGAAGAGTCTGTGGCACTCCAAGCAAAGAGCATTGCGGTCGGTTTGAGGAATCAATTTGAAGAGAAGTTTCACAGATTGCAGGCAGTAGCGTTGCTCACATCTAACGGCAAAGTAGCAATCGAAGATATTGATGATTTATTTCTGGTTGGTGCTGTCGATGAAGAAATGGGCATTATCGACAGAAATAATGAGCCGCTCAAAGGCAACCCATTACCTGCAAGATTAATGGAAAAATTTGCCAATGTCTTCAACGGTGAAAATGTCGTTATATATGATAATGAGTTTGGTTTAATCTTTGCACTTCCTGTGAAAATTTACGATCAAGATTGTATGCTCTATAACAGAAACCCTACCGAATGGGTAAAGAAAACCTTTCATGCAGTAAGCTATAATGGCACTGGAACTATCCTTTTACTGAATAATATGGAAAATTGGATGGTGCTTTCTGAGGGTGCTGAACTGATAAATCTTGAGCCTGAGATGAGACCTGGCTGGTATGCTATTGGTAATGAATTTGATAATAGTGATGATGATTCCTTATCAATGTATTATAAATTCAAAGGCAAAGGGTATTTCTTGTACGTTGCGGAGATCTCAAAGGAGCAGCATTTCGCAATCTCTGGCTATGTACCTTGGAAGTCTGTTGCTGTCGGTATTGATTATATCTACATTATTATGCTGGTGACATTTGGCGTCATTTTACTTCTATTGATCGTAGGAGTCCAATATATCATGAAGGCAAGGCGAGCCAAACACCTTGAAAAGGAAAAATCATTGGCTGATTCCGCGAATAAGGCGAAGAGTGACTTTTTGTCGAATATGTCGCATGAGATTAGAACGCCGATCAACGCGATCATGGGCATGGACGAAATGATATTAAGGGAATCGAAAGAACCTTCAACGCTTGAATATGCTCAAAATCTTCAAAATGCAGCACGAAGTCTTCTGAGTCTTATCAACGATATTCTGGACTTCAGTAAGATTGAAGCGGGCAAGATGGAGATAATTCCAGTTGAGTATCACATCGGCTCAGTGTTGAATGATTTAGTTAATATGATACGCAAGCGCGCAGAGAATAAAGGGCTTGAGCTGATAATCGAAGCAGATAAAACTCTTCCGTCTGTGCTGTTCGGTGATGAGATTAGAATCAAACAGATCGTGACAAATCTCCTCACCAACGCCGTAAAGTACACAGAGAAGGGCAGTGTCACCCTCAAAGTCAACTACACTCACATTGATGATGAGAATATCTATCTCAAAGTCAGTATTACCGATACCGGAATTGGAATCAAGGACGAAGACCTTCAGAAGCTCTTCAGCGCCTTCGAGAGAATTGAGGAGGAGCGCAATCGTAATATTGAAGGCACAGGTCTTGGAATGAACATCACCAAGAAACTCCTTGCAATGATGGGGACTAAGTTGGTGGTTGACAGTATCTATGGCGAAGGCTCAACCTTCAGCTTCCAAGTTGTTCAGCGTGTCGTCAATCCAGAACCTATTGGCGATTTTGAAGAGAGTTACAGACGTTCATTGGCACATCACAGCGAGTATCACGAATCCTTTACTGCACCTGATGCCACTATCCTAGTCGTTGATGATACTGTGATGAATCTCACCGTTGTCAAAGGACTCCTCAAGCAGACTAAGATCAAGATTGATACTGCCGTGAGTGGTTATGAGTGCCTTGAGATGGTAAAGAAAAAGAAATATGACATCATCTTCCTTGACCACCGCATGCCCGGCATGGACGGCATTGAGACGCTTCAAGTAATGAAAGAACTAACAGGCAATCTTAACAAGGAGACGCCTGTCATCTCTTTGACTGCCAACGCTATCAGCGGAGCACGTGAGCAATATATTGCCGCGGGTTTCCAAGACTATCTCACCAAGCCGATTAATGCGGCACAGCTTGAGAAGACAATCATCAAGTATCTGCAAAGTGATAAAGTTTTCACCTCTAGTGAGATTGTTCAGACTTCAACAGATTCAAACGAAGAATCAGCACTTCCTGAGTGGTTGACGACAGTTGAGGGCTTGAGCTTAAAGGCAGGTATCGAACATTGCGGCAGTAAAGAGGCCTATCTTGATGTCTTGAATGTCTTTGCCAATTCCATTGCTTCAGCGTCCAAAGAGATTGAGAAATACTTCATTGCTGAGGATTGGCGTAACTACACGACGAAGGTGCATGCGCTGAAGTCCACTTCCAAGGTGGTTGGTGCTGAGGAACTCTCCGAGAGAGCTAAGAGACTTGAAGATGCAGGAAACTCTGGATATATTGACGAGATCAAGCAAGATCATGAACCGTTGATAGAACTCTATAAAAGTTATGCAGAGAAACTCAAGCCATTGATTCAAGTGGAAGAAGACGATGTTGATAAACCACTGATTGACGAAGCAGAACTCGCAGAAGCCTTTGAAGCAATGAAGGACGCTGCAGCGACATTTGACTATGACTCTTTGATGTTTGTCTTTCAATCTCTTGATGAATATCGTCTGCCTGAAGGAGAATCTGAGCGCTACAAACAAATCAAAGAAGCTGCTTCAAAATTAGATTGGGAAACAATCAAGAGTGTACTCAAAGAGGGCGAATAAACAAAAAAATAAGCTATGCAATCATAGCAAAATGTGATAAATGCAAGTGACATTGAGAATACGGCAGGCGGCCGATACTTAGCCTCAGAAATGGGGTGAGGTTATGGGCAAATTCTTCTTGATGATGTTTATCATCGTCATAATCCTCGTGCTTTTAACCGGAAAAGCCGCCTAAGCTGCTGAACTTAGACGGCTGATGATTAATCACAGCTAATACGCGGTACTTCTTTAGCCGCACTTGATGGGGCTGGCCAAATGTCGAAATGTCCGAAACGCTCTGTTACAGCAGGGCGTTTTGTTATATTTATTATACAACATTTTTAGATATTTGCAAGAAATTTTTTTCTTTTTCTGATATAATAGAACTGAATTTAAGTTTAGAGGAGAAGGAAGATGTTCAAATCATTCAATGGATTAGCTGCACGTGCATTTGTAGAGTTTGTAGTCCTTGCATTAATTCTTGGTGCAATCGGTCATACTATCTATAGCAAAGTTGACGAAGAACTCACCAAGTCACTTGAAGAGTCTGTTGCACTTCAAGCTCAAAGTTTGGCATTCGGAATAGAGCAGCAATCAAGGCAAGAGTTTGACAAATTGCAAACTAGCTCAAATCTTGTCGAAGAAGGAAAAGTATACGTTGATGATTTGATTAGAATTTCGTTAATAGGAACAGAAGGTCAAAAGATGGGTATAATATCCAAAAGCGGTGAAGTAATCGCAGGATCACCTATAACCGATGAAACATTAAAACTTTTGTATTCTGCCTTCAATGGTTATGAAGTTCTAAAATATCGGCAAAATATTGGTTTGCTATTCGCTGTTCCGATTAAAATCGATAATGAAGCCTGTGTATTGTATGAGACCTTCGATGATGATGCAATTCGTCGCAAGTTCATGGCTCTCAGCTACAATGGTGCAGGTACTCTTTACATTCACAATGGCATGGATAATTGGGTGATCCTATCAAAGGGCTGGTACTTCTTCTCACCGTCATATATGATGGAAGGCTGGCACGAATTGGGAGAAAAATGTAAGAAAAACGGCAATACTCCAAATGCCATTTACTATAATTACAATGGCAGCAGATATTTTCTTCACTTCTCCGAAATCTCAGAGCAGCATCATTTGGCTCTGACCGGCTATGTGCCTTGGGAATATGTCTCTGTCGGCATTGACTACATATACACGGTTATGTTGGTTTCATTCTTCATTGCGCTGGTGATGTTAATGGTTGGCGTACGTTATCTAATGATTAAGCGTAAGGATAAGTATCTTGAACGAGAGAAAGCATTAGCGGACAGTGCGAACAAGGCAAAGAGTGAGTTCTTGTCGAATATGTCGCATGAGATTAGGACGCCAATCAAT
This sequence comes from Selenomonadaceae bacterium, assembly GCA_017475745.1. Classification (GTDB taxonomy): domain Bacteria; phylum Bacillota; class Negativicutes; order Selenomonadales; family Selenomonadaceae; genus Quinella. Next base: position 8,546 of record JAFVEZ010000021.1, on the reverse strand, counting down.
GCCATTATGGGTATGAATGAAATGGTAATTCGTGAGTCTAAGGACTCTTCAATACTTGAATACTCTGAGAATCTCCGCAACGCCGCTCGCACTTTGCTGGGCCTTGTTAATGATATACTTGACTTCAGCAAAATTGAAGCCGGCAAAATGGAAATTATACCCGTTGAATATCACGTAAGCTCCATACTGAATGATTTAATCAATATGATACAAACTCGCGCAGAGAAGAAAGGTCTGGATTTTAGAATTAATGTTTCGTCGACGATCCCCAGTGTCTTGTTTGGTGATGAGATACGAATCAAACAGATTATTACAAACATTTTGACTAATGCTGTTAAGTACACTGAAGAAGGCGGCGTGACTTTGAATGTGACCTCGCGCCCGATTGATGACGAGAAGATATATCTTTGTGTAAGTGTGAGTGATACAGGTATAGGCATTAAGCCGGAAGATATAAAGAAGCTCTTCAGTGCCTTTGAGAGAATTGAAGAGAAGCGCAACAGGACGATTGAGGGTACAGGTCTCGGAATGAATATCACTCAGCGGCTATTGGCATTAATGAACAGTAAATTGCACGTAGATAGCACTTATGGCAAGGGTTCAACATTTGCATTCCAGATTGAGCAAAGAGTGATTAATGACGAACCGATTGGAGACTTCCAGCAAGACTATAAGCGCTCACTCAATCAGCATAAGGAATATCACGAGAGCTTCATTGCTCCTGATGCGACGATATTAGTCGTTGATGATACAGTAATGAATCTGACTGTTGTTAAAGGGCTACTGAAACAGACAAAGATTAAGATCGAAACAGCACTCAATGGGCCGGAATGTTTGAAGATGGTCACTCACAAGAAGTATGATATAATCTTCCTTGATCATCGAATGCCCGGTATGGACGGCATTGAGACACTACAGGCAATGGAAGAGATGACAGATAATCTCAACAAAGAGACACCGGTCATTTCACTGACAGCTAATGCAATCAGCGGTGCAAGAGAACAATATATAGCCGCGGGTTTCCAGGATTATCTTACCAAGCCAATAAATTCAACACAACTTGAGAAGATGGTTGTTAAATATTTACCGCCTGAAAAGGTACTTAATTCAGAATCAAGCAATATAGAAGAAGTTGAGGAAGTGACTTTGCCAGAGTGGTTGACGAAAATTGAAGGAATAAATCTCAGTGAAGGTGTTCAGCACTGCGGCAGCGAAGAAGCATATATCGACGCTTTGACGGTCTTCGCCAATGCGATTAATACAGCCGCTGATGAGATAGAACAATATTACAATACGGGCGCTTGGAAGAACTACACGACGAAAGTACATGCCCTCAAGAGTTCTGCTAAAGTGATTGGTGCTGATGAGCTTTCAGAGAGAGCAAAAAGACTCGAAGACGCAGGAAATTCTGGCTATATTGACGAGATTAAGCAAGATAATGAGCCATTACTGAAACTTTACAGAAGTTATGCCGAAAAGCTCAAGCCATTAATTCAAGTTGAGGAAGATGACTCCGATAAACCGCTGATTGACGAAGCAGGACTCGCAGAAGCTTTTGAAGCGATGAAGGACGCCACAGCGACTTTTGACTATGACTCTTTGATGTTTGTCTTTCAATCTCTTGATGAATATCGTCTGCCTGAAGGAGAATCTGAGCGCTACAAGAAAATCAAAGAAGCTGCTTCAAAGCTAGATTGGGAGACCATCAACAGTATACTCAAAGATGGCAAATAAAAAATACACTTGCAACGAAGGCAAAGTGTGATATAATTTGATTGGCACCAGAAATGGCAGGCGGTCGATTTCTTTGGTTGGAATTGCCGACAGCCTTCGTTCTACAATGTTGTTGAACAAGGTTGATAGACTTCGACCAACTAAAAAAGCCCCAGAGATGGGGTGACGCTTATGATAAAAATCAAGATTGCAATGGTCATTGTGACCATTATAACAATACTTGTTCTTACGTCAAAAGTAGCCGCCTAAGTCCTACCCAAGGCGACTACTAAACTTATTTAATCTCGTATCTACACACCAGAAGGGGCGACCAAATGTCGGTGCTTGCGCTCTGTAAAGTGACAGAGCGTTTTTCTTATATCAATTATACAACATTTTTAGATATTTGCAAGAAATTTTTTGCTTTTTCTGATATAATGAAGTTAAATCTAAATTGGTGAACAACTATAAACGATCTACTTAACGATGCAGATTAGATTAAGAAAATTTTCCATAACAGAAATCCTTACGTAAACTCATCACTTTTAAACGAGGTGTAAATAGCTATGGGAACATCATCAAATAAATTTACTGTTCGTGCGATAGTTGAGTTCGTCGCTTGGGCAACAATCCTCAGCTTGATAGGATATTACTTCTATTGCAAGATAGATCAATTGATGATTGAATCAGTAAAGGGCGCAGTGGCACAGCAAAGTCAAAGTATAGCATACTCATTGAATGAACGCTTTCAACACAAACTTGATGAACTTCAAGCAAGAGCAGAAATCTTACAAAAGAATCAAATGTCGCCGGCAGAATTGCTTGACATAGCTACGATTGGCACCAAGACAGGCAGAGTCAGAGGTATTCTGCGTGAAGACAATTCAGCCATAGCGGGTGAACCTATGCTTGATGAGATGTTCAAATCTATCTATCCGAGAGCATTTGAGGAGAAGAAGCAAACTATCGACTATTTGATGGGGAAAGGTCTTGTATTTGTCGTGCCGTTTGAGTATGAGGGTGAGACTCGTATAATCTATGAATTGTTCAGTGATGAGGCAGTCCAAACTTTCTACAAGGCTAAATGGTACAATGACAATGGCACCTTGATCCTCGCCAAGACGTATGATAATTGGATAATGATTGCTGAAGGTCTCTATCCTGAACTTGCAGGTGAGAACTACCCACCGAAGTATGACGAAGTGCGTTATAAGGGCTATGACAAGCACGCTGTAGAGCATATGGCAAACTTCGATGATACTTGGGCAGAGCTGGAACACTCAACCCTTGTGGAAGGCAAGACTAACACCTTCTTTGGTGACAACGGTATAGATGCCTTCTTCTTCTTCTGCACATTCATCTCTGTTGATAATCATTTGGTATTGTCCGGCTATGTCGAGTGGGATGATGTTGTCGTTGGCATTGATTATATATATACCATTATGAAGATGATGTTCGCCGTTATGCTGTTGATGATCTTCTTCGGTGTTCGTTACCATATCAGAACACTAGAAGCAAGATACCTCGAACATGAGAGAGTAGTGGCTGATTCCGCAAATAGAGCGAAGAGTGACTTCCTCAGCAATATGTCTCACGAGATCAGAACGCCAATCAACGCGATCATGGGCATGGACGAGATGATATTGCGCGAATCAAAGGAACCGGCGACTATCGAATACGCCCAAAACCTTCAACACGCCGCTAAGAATCTACTTGGTCTCATCAATGACATTCTTGATCTCTCCAAGATTGAAGCAGGCAAGATGGAGATCATACCGGTGGAATACCAACTCAGCTCAATATTAAATGATTTAGTCAATATGATTCAGAAGAGAGCTGAAGATAAAGGGCTTGAACTCATTGTCGAAGCAGATAAGAATATTCCAAGTCTACTGTTTGGCGATGAGATAAGAATCAAGCAAGTCATTACGAATATATTAACAAATGCTGTCAAATATACCGAAAGAGGTAGTGTTACACTAAGGGTCAATTATCTTAATATTGATGCTGATAATATCTACCTTTGCATCAGCGTCAGTGACACGGGTATCGGTATCAAAGAAGAAGACCTTAAAAAGTTATTCAGTGCCTTTGAGCGAATCGAAGAAGAGCGCAACCGTACCATTGAGGGCACGGGTCTTGGAATGAATATTACTAAGCAACTTCTCACGATGATGGGCGCAGAATTGAGAGTTGCCAGCGTCTACGGTCAAGGTTCTAACTTCAGTTTTCAAGTTGCACAGAAGGTGTTAAATCGCGAACCGATTGGCGACTTTGAAGAAGCATATAAACAATCACTTTTGTCACAGCACAAAGATTATCACGAATCGTTTAAGGCACCAAACACCAGTATTTTGATTGTCGATGATACCGAAATGAACTTGACGGTCATTAAAGGACTCCTCAAGCAAACGGAGATACAAATTGATACAGCACTAAGCGGGCAGGAATGTCTCAAGATGGTTAAGAAGAAGAAATATGACCTCATCTTCCTCGACCACATGATGCCGGAGATGGACGGTATAGAGACTCTTCAAACAATGAAGAATCTGGCGGAAAATCTCAACGAAGATACGCCGGTAATATCACTGACAGCAAATGCAATCAGCGGAGCACGTGAGCAATACCTCACCGCAGGTTTTAAAGACTACCTTACTAAACCTATCAACTGTGATCAACTTGAGAATATGCTGATTAAATACTTGCCCAAAGATAAGGTGATTGAGGTTTCTGAGTTCGATATCTCAAAGTCAAGTATTTCCGATGTTGTCGCAACTTTACCGGAATGGCTGAAGCAAGTGAGTGGACTCGATACTACAGAGGGCGTCAAACATTGTGGCGGTGTTGATGATTATCTTGCAGCTCTCACAGTCTATGCCAACGCTGTCACTGCCGGTGCCGATGAGATTGAGAACTACTACAAAGCTGAAGATTGGAAGAACTATACCACGAAAGTCCACGCCCTCAAGAGTTCCTCAAGGGTTATTGGTGCAAGCGAACTTTCCGAAAGGGCAAAGAGACTTGAGGACGCGGGTAATTCCGGTTATATTGATGAGATCAAACAAGATACGCCGTCGCTTCTCAATCTTTATCGCTCCTATGCGGATAAACTCAAGTCATTGATTAAGGTTGAAGAAGATGATACCGACAGGCCGTTAATCAATGAGACTGATTTGGTGGAAGCCTTTGAAGCAATTAGAGATGCCGCTGCAACCTTTGACTATGACACTTTGATGTTTGTCTTCCAATCGCTTGATGAGTATCGCCTGCCGGAGAACGAAACCAAGCGCTACAAGCAGATCAAAGAAGCGACCACTAAACTTGACTGGACAACGATAAAGAATTTGCTTAAAGATAATGAATAGTTGAGGTTAAATTATGGCAAGAGAGATTGAGAGAAAATTTTTGGTTAAGAAAGAGTCATTCAAACCGACTGGTGATGGTGAGTACATTGCTCAAGGTTATTTGTCATCAACACCGGAACGCACTGTGAGAGTTAGGATCAAAGATCATCGCGGTTACTTAACAGTTAAAGGTAAGAATACTGGGATTAGTCGCAGCGAATTTGAATATGAGATTCCTGAAAGTGATGCCAAGGAATTGCTGGAGCTTTGTGAACCGTCGATTATTGTCAAGCATCGCTATAATATCAACGTCAATGGTTCAAATTGGGAAGTTGATCTCTTTGAAGGTGATAATGAAGGCCTTATCGTTGCAGAAATTGAGCTTAAATCGGAAAATGAAACTTTTAGCAAGCCAAATTGGGTTGGTGAAGAAGTCTCTTTTGATTCTAGGTATTATAATTCTAAATTGAGTAAGAAGCCGTTTAAATTTTGGAGTCAAGAAAAAGGAATTAAAGGTTAGTGGCAGTGTTGTTGGGGCATTTAATATTCAAGGAAGAATAAATTTCAAATGACAAGCAGGAAAACTCTTCCTTATAGCGAATAGAAACATGAAAAGAAATAATCTTTTTGTAAGAGGAGGATTTTAAGATGGAACTGGAGAAAGAAGGCTTAAAGAGTGATTCAGCACTCGGCACCATTCGTATTGCAGATGAAGTTGTAAGCATTATTGCTGGCTTGGCTGCGACGGAGATTGAAGGTATTGCTGGAATGAGCGGTGGACTCGTCGGCGGTATTGCTGAAATGCTTGGCCGCAAGAACTTTAGTAAGGGCGTCAAGGTTGAGGTTGGTGAGCGTGAAGCTGCTATTGATCTCTACATCATCGTCAAATATGGTACTCGTATTCCTGATGTGGCATTGGCTGCTCAAGAAAACATTAAACAGGCGATTGAAACTATGACAGGCCTTTCCGTCGTTGAAGTCAATGTCCACGTTCAAGGAGTGAACTTCCCTGAGGAAGAAGAGCAAGTCGAAGAAGTTAGAGTCCGTTGATTATTAGACTAGAGAAGGAGGAAAAGTTATGGGCATTGTAAGTCGATTTTTTCTGCTTCTCTATGTCCTGGTTGTTGGTACATCAGTTGCTGCTTTTGCCGGTGTTTGCTTAAGAATTATACCTAAAAAGGTTTGGCAGAGTCATTTGAATTATATAATAGTACAGCCGGAAACAATAGGAGTGTTGGCTGTAATGCTCGTTTTCAGCCTGTATTTTCTTCTTTTCAGCTTTAAAAAGCAAGAGCAAGTGGCAGCCGGAGAAATAATCTTAAGGGCAGGAGAACCGGGAGAAGTTAAAGTTTCAGTCGAAGCGATAAAAAGAGTTATCGAACGCGCTGCATTTTCAATAAGTGGCGTTCGTGATGTCAAGATAACACTTTTAAAGAAAAAGGGTGAAGTACCAATCGCTGTACGTCTTGTAATTATTATGGGTCAAGGACATACAGCACCCGTTGTCAGTGAGGCTGTAGTCAACGCTATAGATAAAGCAATTTTCACTGCTCTGCAAATAGGCGGAGTTCCGGTTGATGTCAAAGTAAAAGACATTACAAATGCGGTAGTGGAAAGAAAGAAGCGCGTAGTTTAAGGCGGTGTTAATATGTGGAAAGACCTAAAATCATATGCAGCGGATTTCTTTAAAACGCATCGCACGAGGAAAATTGGCTTTGTCATCGGTCTCGTTTTAGGTATCTTTATTTTGATTTTTGGACTTTTTAATACATTATTTATATTTATTTGCGGGTTTATCGGTCTTTATGTCGGATCGCAGTTTGATAACAGCGACGAACTGATTGATGAAACTTTACGCAAACTCAATAAAATTTTACCTGACAAATTTCAACGCTGGTGACATAGGAGCTGGAATTTAAATGAGTCGTTCTCTTGCAAGAGAATTAGCCTTCAAAGCACTTTTTCAATTAGAATTTAACAGCGACGAGGGTGAATTTAAGGATTTTTACGAAGAAGTCGCCATAGATACAGTCATAAGCAGTGGTAAAAAGCTCAAACAGTCTGAATGTCTTTATGTCAGGCAGGTTGTCAAGGAAACAAGAGCAAGACTGAAGGAGATCGACGAAATTATTTCCGCTAACCTCAAAAAAAGCTGGTCTATTCAGCGATTGGCAACGGTCGATAGAAATGTATTGCGGCTGTCTATTTATGAGATAAAATTTGCTGAAAAAGTGATTCCGAAGGGAATTATTATAAATGAAGCAGTGGAGATAGCTAAAAAATACGGCACAGATGACTCAGGTCGTTTTGTAAACGGCCTTCTGGCTGCAATCGCAAATTGAAATTATCTGCCGGACAAAAAGTCCGGTTTTTCTTCTTATCAGAAAAGATCGAGGCATAGGAGGTGTCTTTTGGTGACGGCAATTCGTTCTTTTGTAAATTCCAATCATTACAATCAAGGCGATTATCTTAAAAATGATGTACATTCGACTGAATTTGTTGATAAAGAAGCTGAAGAAATTTCATACCTTGATGAATTTATCAAAAGCTCTGAGACAACAACTCAGCCAATGATTTTCGCTGAAGGTACAAGTAAAAAGATAAAATCTGCATTACATTCTTATGATGCCAACTCTGTCTTTATAGATGGAATTTTGAATCAACCTCAGACGCCTATAGTTGTAGTGACTAAAAGATTTATGCCGGACGGTTCAGTAGAAATCACTACCAAAAAAGATGGGCAGGTTGTTGATAGAACAAAAAAGAAACCTCATATGGTCTCCGTTCGAGATCCATTTACCGGTAAGGCTGAGATGAAGCCATTTATCAGCGTTTTTGATTCTGATTTTATATAATTATATGCGAAAAGTTTTCTTTGTTGACAGATGATAACGGAGATGAAATTAATGTTCAATGAGCTGTGGAAAAAAAGGATTCGCTTAATTGAAGATGAAATACTGCTCGAACTCAATCGAACTAATTCCATAGATCAAACTTTGATGGACGCCATGAAGTATAGCTTGATGTCAGGCGGCAAGAGAATCCGCCCGATACTCTTAATGGCGGCGGCTGATGCTGTCAATGGAAGTGGCGATAAGTTCGTCACTACGGCAAGTGCTATCGAAATGGTACACACTTACTCACTAATCCATGACGATCTGCCTGCAATGGATAACGACGACTACAGGCGCGGCAAGTTGACTAATCACAAAGTATATGGCGAGGCAATGGCGATACTTGCCGGCGATGCCTTGCTAACTCTTGCTTTTGAGGTTATGCTGAGGCAGCGCGGAGTAAATCATGCGGCAATTTTATTTGTGATTGGTGAGATCAGTCAAGCAATCGGAGCAGCAGGAATGGTCGGCGGTCAAGCAATAGATATACTCTCTGAAGGTAAAAAAATCGACCTGGAGACGCTCCGAAAAATGCACTTAGGCAAGACAGGTGCCTTGTTCAGAGCTGCTATCAAGTCCGGCGCTATACTTGCAG
>JAFVEZ010000020.1 GCA_017475745.1 Selenomonadaceae bacterium | reverse complement strand
CTAAGAAAAATTCCCGAATTGTTACGAAGCACTCACAATTCAGTATCTCACATTATCCTCTGATCCGCTCTAGTGATAGATCAAGCGGCAGAGGTGGCATTAAGCTGCCAGTGCGTAATCTTCGTTTGCTTTTATATTTAAAGCATTTTCACCTTACTAAACCGGTTCGATGACCCCGGTACTCGCTATCCTTGTACCATCTACCCCCGTCGAAACCTTTACATCCCCAAATTTTTAGTTAATTTAACATAAAACCTTTTGTTTGTCAATAGCTAGTTTCAACTACAGCCACAGGCTCTTATCTATCTTTGAGAACTCTGTTTAATCTTGTTGTTTCTTGCCGATCAATGTCAAAGTCAATAGCGCCATTCTCACTGCTACGCCATTTTGCACTTGATCGCGTATAGCCGAATGTTCCCCATAAGTAACTGCTGTTGAAATCTCAAGACCTTTATTTTGAGGTCCAGGGTGGAGAACTAAAACGTCTTCTTTAGCGAGTCTGAGACGATCGTCATTAATGCCAAAAATTCTTGCATACTCTCTGGTTGAGGGAAACAGACCGGCTTGTTGACGTTCAAGCTGGATTCTAAGGACATTGATAACATCTGCATTATCTATAGCTTCCTCAACTCTATCGTGAATATGAACACCTTTAATATCTAAAAATCTCGGCATGAGAGTCTTCGGGCCGGCAAGGTGAACTTCAACGCCCATCTTGAGCATACCATTAATATCAGAACGAGCAACACGACTGTGGAGAATATCACCGATTATAGCAACCTTTAATCCTTCGAGACGACCTTTGGCCTGCTCAATAGTGAAGAGATCGAGAAGTGCCTGAGAAGGGTGAGCATGAGCACCGTCACCAGCATTGATAATGACAGGCTTGACGACTTGCGAAGCAAAATCCGCTGCGCCTTCTGCCTTGTGGCGCATAACGATTGCATCAACGCCCATGGCTTCAATGGTGTAAAGAGTATCGCGCAGGCTCTCACCCTTGACGACGCTGGAAGAAGCTGTGTTGATACTCACAACGTCAGCACTGAGATACTTTCCTGCTAACTCAAATGAAGTCCGTGTCCTAGTGCTTGGTTCAAAGAACAGATTGACTATTGCCTTACCTCTCAAGGTTGGTACTTTCTTTATATCACGCTGAATAATCTTCTTCATTTCTTTGGCAGTGTCTAAGATGAGTCTTATTTCTTTTGATGAAAAATTCTCAAGCGCAGTGACACTCCTACCGCTAAGTGCTGTTGCTGTATTTTCTGACAAGCCGCTCACTCCTTATGGATTTTTGTATATTTTACCATAAATCCAGCTTTTGATTCAAGGTAAAGATTGAATATTATCAAGCGGCCAGAAAACCACTACCGCTTTGCCCTTAATTAAATCGAGAGGAACGAAGCCGACATCTGCAAAGCGGCTATCGTCAGAGTTGTTGCGATTATCACCCATGACAAAGACCGTGCCTTCAGGTATAGTCACTTTTGGATACTCCGTCCGTGTCTTTTCAAGGATATAGTCCTCTTTGAGCATTTGGTCGTTGACGTAGACTCTGCCCTCTTTGATCTCAATGGTATCGCCACCAGTTGCAATGACACGCTTGATAAAGTCTCTACTCGTATCACGTGGATACTTAAAAATCAAAATCTCGCCCTTTTCGGGATTCCTCAATCTATAGATAAATTTATTGACAACCAAGCGCTCCTCATGCTGAAGAGTAGGTCTCATCGAAGGCCCATCAACAATATACAACTCTACAATAAAAGTACGAATCAAAAGTGCCATAACAACCGCGGCAACTATCGAAATAACCCAATCTTTCGCATCTTCGCCTAATGAGTTTCCCTTTGAATTTTCTTTTGTCATCATATTAATAAAAATTCCTCCAAAAAAATAGTTAGTTGTCAGTGATTAGTTGCCAGTGATTAGTATTCATGCTAACTACTAACTTCTAATTCCAACGACTAACTACTAACTTTATCGTTTCAGTTTTTCTTCTCTTTGATACGGGCAGCCTTACCAGTAAGTTTACGCAGGTAGTACAACTTGGCACGGCGTACGGCACCACGGCGGACTACTTCGATTTTATCTACACGCGGTGAATGTACAGGAAACATTCTCTCAACGCCAACACCGTAAGAAATACGGCGGACTGTAAACATCTCTCTAACACCAGTGCCCTGTCTACCAATGACAACGCCCTCAAAAATCTGGATACGCTCACGAGTGCCTTCAACGATCTTTGCATGGACTTTAACTGTATCACCAGGACCAAATTTTGGCACATTATCGCGAAGCTGTTCTTTTTCCAATGCTTCAATAATGTTCATATTAAAACTCCTCTCGTCGACGTTCTTGATGACAATTACAAAATCTTTATATCATTCAGCGGAACGTCCGTTTAACGTCAAAGATTTTAACATATATTTGGTATAGCTGTCAAGAGCTTGATTTAATCATATTTTAAAGATTCTTGTTACGAGTGTTCTCAATCTCTCCTGCAATACCATAACATTTGCAAGCAACGCTTCTGACTGTGGTCGAAGTTTTGTATAATGGAATACCGGCGAATGTGTCACTAAATAGTCGGTTGGATATGGTATTACGGAAACACCTTGCTGCTCAAAGTTTAACACCGCACGACTTATGTGGAAGGCTGAAGTCACTAATATCGGTTTACGCAGCTTCCTTTTCTTCAGGATTTCTATTGAGTACTTGGCATTTTGTGTTGTGTTGATACTGCGAGTTTCAACGATTATATCTTTACTATCAACACCAAGTGAACGCAAGACTTTACTTGCGATTTTCGCTTCAGCACCTGTGTCGGAATAGACTTGCCCGCCACTGAGAAGGATTGGTATATTTAATTTGCGTTGAAGTCTAACTGCCGTCAGCAAGCGGTTGGCAGGACTGGAACAAAGTGCGCCATAACCGTCAACGTCCGGCACATCGGGTATAGCTCCACCACCAAGCATGATTATGACATCGGCATCACTTGATAAAATGTCGTCTGGCGGCGGATACTCACTTTCCAGATCGCCAAGGACTCTTTCAGCAATGAAACCCGTACACAACAAGTAAAACGCAAATGTGATTGTTGCGATTATTATTGCCAATTTAGGATCATGTCTGCATCTCCAGGTATAGATAGCAACAGCAAAAAAGGCGACGATAAATATCCCAGGCGGCAATATCCAGCTTGCACCGAATTTTAATAGATAAACCATATGAATCACCAGCTAAATAAACACTGAAACTATTATACCGATTGAAACAGGTTTTAGTCAACTGATTGAGCAATTTAATCGAAAATTTTTGTGACAAGACCAGAAAGATTAAAGTTAGATTAAAAAATGAATATAGGGTTTATTTTATTTGAATTTTGTTGTATTATTAATTAAAAGTCAAAACATGGAGGTGAGCGCTGTGGCAGACAAGAAACGAATCTTTATTGTTGAAGATGAGAGACGTATTGCACGCTTTCTTCAGATTGAGCTTGAGCATGAGGGCTTTGAGACTGCAACTGAAAGCAACGGAAAGCGAGCATTTGAGCGTATCATACAAGAGAATTATGATTTAGTGTTGCTTGATGTAATGTTGCCGGAAATGAACGGAATTACTATTTGCCAAAAGGTTAGAGAGCTTTCTGATATTCCTATCATAATGCTAACAGCTAAAGATGATATTGAGGATAAAGTCAACGGTCTTGATGTTGGCGCCGATGATTATATGACTAAACCTTTCGCTGTTCCAGAACTCTTGGCGAGGATTAGAGTTGCCTTGAGAAAACATTCTGATCGAAATGACTACGAAGAAGAGAATGAAATCTCAACGCGCTACGTCGTTAAAGATTTAGTATTATTTCCTGAGCGCTTTGAAGCTCAAGTCAAAGGTGAGCTTGTTGAACTCACTAAGAAAGAGTACTTGCTTTTAGAATATCTTGTAAAAAATAAGCGCAATGTACTATCCAGAGATCAGATTTTGCAGACGGTATGGGGTTATGATTATATTGGCGACACAAATGTAGTTGACGTATATATTCGTTATTTGAGGTCGAAAATAGACGATCGCTTCGGTGATAAATATATTCACACCGTACGGGGTGTTGGCTATGTTATCAAGGAATGACGGCAAGCAAGATATAAATGGCGCGGTGAATCAATGTTCCGAAACTGGTATTTTACAGGAATTGAAACAAATTCGCTCTGTCGCCGATGCTAAAACTCTTGCAACGGATCATATCAACAAACTAAAATTGTCAGTGAAAATCACTTTGATTTATGCTGCCATGCTTATTATGGTGCTTATAACCATTAGCGCATTAACTACTATTGGTTTGTATATGTCATTTTATCATCAGGCCCAACTCGCAATGGAAAGTTCAATCGGCCATACAATGGAAAAACTCAATCGCGGTGATCCACTGGACAGCAGCTTTTGGGCAGGCGATCCTGTTATGCAAGGCGTGGTTCTTAGGGTCACTGACGTTAAAGGTGGAACAATGATTGAGAATGATCCACAATTTCCGACTATTGAAGACATGATGTCTCATGCTCGCAAACATCCACCATTTTGGGCGAATCAGAATTTTGTATTAATTGAAACGCATGAAGCAATGCTCTACTATAAGCGCATAACTTTGGAACGTGGCGGTCAAATCTTTTATCTCAACTTCTTTAAGACAATAACACTTGAGAAGCAATTTCTACGTTATTTGATTGTATTGTTGTTTTCAGTTAATATAATTGGTTTGATATTGGCGTTGATCGTTGGATATATAGTCAGTAGTAAGATTCTGCAGCCGATTCGAGATGTGACAAATACTGCCAAATCAATAGAAGCCAGCAATATGGACGAGCGCTTGGAGCTTGGCAAATCTCAAGACGAAGTGACAGAGCTTGCTGATACCTTTAACCATATGCTTGATCGACTTCAAGAGAGTTTCAAACAGCAGCAGCAGTTTGTTTCTGATGCTTCGCATGAACTCAGAACACCCGTAACGGTCATTCTCGGATATTCAGATATGCTCGTTCGCTGGGGTAAGGAAGATGAAGAATTATTAGACGAGGGTATAACATCAATCCAGCATGAAGCCAACAATATGCACAAGTTGATTGAGGATTTGCTCTTTTTGGCGCGCGCAGATCAGAATAAGCAAATGCTGATAAAAGCACCTACAGAACTTTCAACGATCATTGACTTTGTTGCAGAGAAAGTCAAAATCAAAGAGAATCAGAGTATTGATGTGTTGATAAATGATGTCGGTGAGATTTTTGCTGATAAGGACGCCATTGAGCGCATGTTGATGATCTTCATTGACAACGGCATTAAATACAGTAGCGATGATGGCAAAGTTAGGATTTATTCGCGACGTAAAGGTAAATTTATGCAGGTCTCCATTGAAGATAACGGCGTTGGTATAGCGGAAGAACACCAGGAAAAAGTCTTTGAGCGTTTCTATCGAGTTGATAGCTCCAGAACAAAGATGAGTGATGAAGGTGTAACCAGTGCAGGATTGGGTCTTTCTATTGCCAAGTGGATTGCCGATCAACATGAGATAAAAATTGACCTTGAAAGTGAAATTGATAAAGGTACAAAAATAACATTGACAATTCCGCTTGCAGTGAGTAAACTAACAGGTGGTGACGATAATAATTCACCCAAAAAGATCGAAAAAGAAATCAAGGAACTGGAAGAGGAATTAAAGCCCGTCACATTAAAGATTCTGCAAAATTAATTGTTTTTATGGTGAATAGAATGAGTAAAATTGCTTTAATAACTGGCATTACTGGTCAAGATGGTTCATATTTATCAGAGTTTTTGTTATCTAAAGGCTACGAGGTTCATGGAATAGTACGTCGACATAGTACAAGCTGTACTCAAAGGATAGATCATCTCATCGACGATACATCAATAAAAGATCAATTTTTTATTCACTATGGCGATTTGACTGATTCTTGCAGCTTAGCCAATTTAGTGAAAGAGATAAAACCTTATGAAGTTTACAACTTAGCCGCGCAATCTCATGTAGGTGTATCTTTTGAAGTGCCGGAATATACCGCGGAAGCAACTGGAGTTAGTACAATTAAGTTACTTGAGGCGATTCGCCAAAATAAATCTGATTGTAAGTTTTATCAAGCCTCAACCTCGGAACTGTTCGGAGGTATTCCAGGCACAGCTCCACAATCCGAAAAGACACCATTTTACCCCAAAAGTCCATATGGTGCGGCAAAGTTGTACAGTTATTGGATCACAGTAAACTATAGAGAAGCCTATAATATGTTCGCCTGCAATGGGATTTTGTTTAATCACGAATCACCAAGGCGTGGCGAAGAATTTGTCACGCGCAAAATTACAATAGCAGTTGCCAAGATAATGTCTGGTAAGCAAGAAAAATTATCACTTGGCAATTTAAATGCCAAACGCGATTGGGGCTTTGCCGGTGACTATGTTGAAGGCATGTGGCTGATGTTGCAGCAAGATAAGCCTGATGATTATGTTTTAGCAACCAATGAGACACACACTGTAAGGGAATTTGTCGATGCAGCGTTTGAGGAAGTTGGTATAACTATTGAGTGGCGTGGTACTGGTGTTAAAGAAAAAGGCTACGATTCAAAAACCGGAAGATTATTGGTTGATGTCAATCCAAAATATTTTAGACCTGCAGAGGTTGAGTTATTGCTTGGTGATCCAGCAAAGGCAGAAAGGCATCTCGACTGGAAAAGGAAAGTTGGTTTTCGTGAATTAGTTAAAATGATGGTTAAATCCGATATGGATTCATTGGAGTGATATTAGTTGATGGAAAAAGACGCAAAAATTTATGTTGCAGGACATCGTGGTATGGTTGGTTCAGCGATAGTTAGAGAATTGCATAAACAAGGCTATAAAAATATAGTTGTCCGTACACATAAAGAACTTGATTTGACTCGCCAAGATGAAGTTGAAAAGTTCTTTTTAGATGAGAAACCGAAATATGTTTTCTTAGCTGCAGCAAAAGTTGGTGGAATTATTGCCAACAACGATTCACCAGCAGATTTTATTTATGAAAATATGATGATTGAAATGAACGTAATTCACTCTGCTTGGAGAAATGGTTGCAAAAAATTGGAATTTCTTGGATCAGCTTGTATTTATCCACGTATGGCAGAACAACCTATAAGAGAGGATAGTTTGCTTACAGGTGCTTTAGAAAAGACAAATGAAGGCTATGCATTAGCTAAAATTTCTGGTTTGAAATATTGCGAGTATCTTAATCGTCAGTATGGTACCGATTATATATCTGTTATGCCAACTAATCTATATGGACCGAATGATAACTATCATCCTATTAATTCCCATGTATTTCCGGCTTTAATTAGAAGATTCCATGAAGCAAAAATTAATAATAAACCTTCTGTTACGTGTTGGGGTGATGGTAGTCCTACTCGTGAATTTCTCTATGTTGATGATTTAGCTGATCTTTGTATATTTTTAATGAATAATTATAGTGGCAATGAGACGGTTAATGCAGGTACAGGTAAAACAATTTCCATAAGAGAGCTTGCAGAGCTGATTGCAAAAATAATTGGTTATACCGGAGAGATACTCTGGGATAAGAGCAAACCTAATGGCACTCCATTAAGATTAATGGATGTATCAAAAGCAAAACTCTTAGGCTGGAATTATAAGATAGATTTAGAAGAAGGCATAAGATTAACGTATAAATCATTTATTGATACTTCTTTGTCGGTTTAATTTATAAATTTGAAACAGAAAATTTTTTGCAATCAAATAACGTTCGTTATAATTACATTATTTTTGATGCTCCTCATGGTGAACGAATCTTAATTAATGACAGTAAATTAAGCGGATTAAAAATGAGTTATGAAATTAATGTAAAAAGAGATCAAGCATTAAAGATAAACTTTGTTGAAGATTCCAATTTATAAATTTTTACAATATTAAGGAGAATTTGTTTGCAAATCATACTATTATCTGGAGGTAGTGGTCAAAGATTGTGGCCGCTTTCCAATGATATACGTTCAAAACAATTCATAAAAATATTTAATGATTCAGATGGTCAATATGAATCTATGATACAACGCACATTAAAACAAATTTTAAAAATAGATGATAATATATCAATTACAGTGGCTACCTCAAAGAAACAGGAAGCCGTATTAAAAAAATATATTGATAAGGATATTTCAATCTCGGCAGAACCTTGTCGAAAGAATACATTTCCGTCGATAGCTTTAGCGGTAGCTTATCTTAATGATATAAAGAAAATAGACTTGAATGAAACTGTTGTTGTATGTCCAGTTGATCCTTACGTTAATGATGATTTTTTTGTCACCTTTAAGAAACTTATCGAACAGGTCTCATATGATTTTCCCTTGATACTTATGGGAATAAATCCTACTTATCCAAGCGAAAAATATGGATATATTTTACCTTCACCAATTTTACAGGGGGGGGGGTATAAAGTTGAGTCATTTAAAGAGAAACCGGACGTTGAGACAGCTCAAAAGTATATTGCAGCCGGAGCACTTTGGAATGGCGGAGTATTTGCTTTTAAACTTAATTATGTTTTGGAAAAAGCGCAAAAATTGTTGGGATATAGTTCATATGAGGAACTTCTAAAGCATTATGATTCGTTAAAAAGTATAAGTTTTGATTATGCAGTAGTTGAACACGAGAAAAACATAAAAGTTATTCGATATGACGGAGAATGGAAAGATGTCGGTACTTGGAATACTTTGACAGAAGTAATGGACTCAAATTACATTGGTAAAGTACAGGCAGATAAAACTTGTAATAATTTACATGTAATAAATGAATCAGATTTACCAATTATATGTATGGGTTTAAAAGACATGGTTGTTGCTGCAAGTCCAGAAGGCATATTGGTTTCAGATAAGAAAAATTCAAGTTATATCAAGCCATTTGTAGAGAATATTCACCAACAAATCAGATTTGCAGAAAAGTCTTGGGGAAATTTCAAAGTAATTGATATTGATAGTGAAAGTTTAACAATAAAGGTTACTTTATCTCCTAAACAACAGATGAGTTATCACAGTCATAAATATAGAAGAGAAATTTGGACTGTAGTTGAGGGTTTAGGCAGAGTAATTATTGATGGGATAGAAAGATCAGTTAAATCCGGAGATATAATTGAAATTCCCATTGGCTGTAAACATACAATAATAGCTGATACTTTAATGAAAATAATTGAATTACAAATAGGAAAAGATATTGATGTTAAAGACAAAGATATTGAACTCTAAATCATAGGAGGATACAATGTATGATAATTGTACATATAATGGGTGGTGTTGGCAATCAGCTTTTTGAGTATGCTTCAGCACGTAGTCTTGCACATAAATTAAATACAGAATTGAAGATGGATAAAAGAGTTTCTGAAGATAATAAGTTCAGACCCTATCGTTTAGGAGAATTTAATATCAAAGACATTGCGGCAACTGAAGAAGACTTTAAACATATAGAAGAAGTAAGTAAAATTAGAAATGCGGATTATGGCAAATGGGGAGACGGTATAGAACTTTTAGATTATCCAGATGATGTATATCTTCGTGGATATTGGCAAGATGAGCGGTTCTTTGCAAATATCGCTGATATTCTTAGAGAAGAACTTACATTGAAGGTTCCACTTAGTAACAGAGGTAAGGATAATGTAGCATTTTCTTGGGAACAAAAAATACTTTCTACTGAATGTTCAGTATCCATACATATTCGTCATGGTGATTATATTCACGATCCTAATGCCAATAAAGGCTATGGTCTTATTCCTCTTGAATATTATTATGAATGTATAGAAATTCTTAAAAAACAATACGAAAATCTTAAAGCCTTCGTCTTTTCAGATGATCTGAAGTGGGTTCAAAATAATCTAAAATTAGATATACCTGTAGAATTTGTTAGCGGCTGTGAAAAAGATGTTGAAGAGCTTTATTTGATGAGCCTTTGTAAACATAATATCATTGCCAATAGTACATTTAGTTGGTGGGGAGCTTGGCTTAATAAAAATCCTGATAAGAAGGTTTTTACTCCAAAATGGGTTAATGGTGCTCCTTCTTTAGGGGCAGAAAATTATGCCAATCTTTGTAGTTCGGATAATACTGATAAAAATATAGTGCTCGATTCTCAAAATTGGATAAGAATACCAGTCGATTTCCAAAAAAAACTAATAATTGAATCAAAACCGATATTTTCTATAATCGTTTTTGTAGAAAATAATTCTACAACTATTGATGAATGTTTAAAAAGTATGTTGTCACAAGATTATAAGTTTTATGGGATAATCATAATTGATAATGCTAGTAACGATAACAGTAGTGAAATTTGTAGGCAGATTGCTAATACTAATAAAAATATTAGTTATATTAAGCTTTATGAACAAACGAGCAAATGTGCTGCTTTAAACATGGCTATTAAAGTTTCCCAAGGTGAATATTTGTTATTTTTCAATGGAAATGACTATATTTTACCAGATGTTCTCAGTAAATTGTATATGATAAATAATTATAATATTAGAGCTGATATTGTACATTCTGTTGCTTGGGGTGAAGAAAAGGAACGTAATAAATTTATTGGAAAATCCGATCCTTCATTTAGTACGTTTAACGGGTCTGCACACTTTACAAATATTAATGAAGAGCAAATAATAAAACTTTTAGTTAATCAAGGAATGAATAACTTTTTAGGCACGAATATGTTTAAACGAGAGTTTCTAACAAAAAATAATATAACTTTTAATGAAAATATCAAAAATGTCAAAGTTGCAGAGCAAGTATTCCTTATTGAATGTTTCTCTCAAACTTCAAGTCATATTTTTACTTCTCAAGTTTTTTATTTGACATCAAAATAATAACGTAAAGTCATTTATATTTTTAAATTCTATACTAAAATCTTATTTTGAAATTTAATAGGAGGTAATATTTTGAAATATATGACAGGAAAAGAACTCAGAGAAGCGTATATCAATTTTTTTGTGGAAAAATGCGGACACTTGAGACTGCCAAGCGCGTCTCTGATTCCTGAGAATGATCCTACTCTTTTGATGATAGGTGCAGGTATGGCGCCATTTAAAGCATTTTTCACCGGCAAGGTAAAACCACCGCGCACTCGTGTCACTACTTGCCAGCGCTGTGTCAGAACAGGTGATATTGAGAACGTCGGACACACTGCTCGTCATCAAACTTACTTTGAAATGCTCGGTAACTTCTCCTTTGGTGACTACTTCAAGGCAGATGCCATTCCTTGGGCTTGGGAGTTCTTAACCGAAGTCTGTGAACTGCCGAAGGATAAGCTGTGGGTATCTATCTACCCGAAAGATGACGAAGCAAAGGAAATCTGGTTTAAACAGCCAGGTTTTAACAAAGATCACATTGTCAAACTTGAGGACAACTTCTGGGAGATTGGTCCTGGTCCATGCGGTCCTGATTCTGAGATTTATATCGACCTCGGCGAAGAGCGCGGCTGCGGTAAAGATACTTGCGCTCCTGGTTGTGATTGTGATCGCTATCTTGAGATTTGGAATCTCGTCTTCACTCAGTATGACAAGACTGAGGACGGCGAATACAAGCCGCTTGCTCACAAGAACATTGACACCGGTTGCGGTCTTGAGCGCCTTGCTTCCGTACTTCAAAATAAACTCTCCAACTTTGAGACTGACTTACTCTACCCGATTATTGAATATGTTATGGAACGTTCCGGCGTTAAATATGGCAGCAGTGAGAAATCAGATGTATCAATGAAGGTTATTGCTGACCACGCGCGTTCCATGACAGTTATGATTATGGACGGCATTCTTCCTTCTAATGAAGGTCGCGGCTATGTCCTTCGCAGAATTTTGCGCCGCGCCATTCGTCATGGTCGCATGCTCGGCATTAAAGACGCCTTTCTTGAGGGTGCGGTTGACGCAGTTGCCAAGATTTATGACGGTGTAGCTGACTTTGAGGAACTCACCAACAAGAAGGACTACATCAAGAAAGTCATTCGCCTTGAAGAAGACCGTTTTGCCGATACTCTCGCTCAAGGTATGGAACTTCTCACTCGTGAGATTTTCAAAGTTAAATCTCATAAGGAGACTGAACTAGATGGTGAAATAGGCTTTAAACTCTACGATACTTACGGATTCCCGTTTGAACTTACTCAAGAGATTATCAGCGAAAACGGCTTGACTCTCGACAAGAGCGGTTTTGATAAGGCTATGGAAGATCAGCGTCAGAGAGCTAGATCTGCAAGAGCGGAGAATCAGCGCTTCAATGTTCCCGACCTCTCCGGCATTGACATAAGTAATCTCAAAGTTGACGATACTGCCGCTGAATCAAAAGTCGTTGCTATTTGGAAAGATGGTAAGCTTGTTGACGAACTCTCTGACGGTGAAGAAGCAGGCATTATCCTTGAGAAGACGCCGTTCTACGCTGAAGGTGGCGGCCAGGTCGGTGATGAAGGTCAATTTACAAGCGAGTTTGGCAAAATTAAAGTCACTAATGCCAAGAAGTTGCCGGACGGCACAGTTTATCACATCTCTTACGTTGAGGAAGGTTTCGTAAAGGTCGGCGATACCGTTAAGATCACCATAGACGCGGAGAAGAAGCTTTCCAGTGCCCGCAATCACACTGCGACTCACTTGCTCCAGGCAGCGCTTCGCAAGGTTGTTGGAGACCAAGTTCACCAGGCAGGTTCACTCGTCACGCCGGACAGACTGCGTTTTGACTTCTCCAACTTCGAGCCTGTCACTGACCAGCAGCTTGCTGATGTTGAGGAACTTGTCAACGAAGAGATACTCAAGAGTATTGACGTTGACATCAAGCTCATGAATATTGATGAAGCAAAGAAACTTGGTGCAATGGCGCTCTTCGGTGAGAAATATGGCAATATAGTCAGAGTTGTCACTGTGCCTAACTTTAGCTGCGAACTCTGCGGTGGCTCTCATGTCAAGAATATCGGACAAATTGGCAGATTCAAGATTGTCAGTGAAACTGGCGTGGCAGCAGGTGTTAGAAGAATTGAAGCCATTACAGGACGTGCAGCCCTTAATGACGCCAATCATCAAACTGAGCTTCTAAATAGAACGGCAGCGATCCTCAAGACCAATATTGAAGCACTTCCTACACAAGTCGAGAAGATCATCACTGAATCTAAGGAAATGAAGAAGCAAATTGACAAGCTCCATGCAATCGAAGAGAAAGCCGACGCTCAAAAGCTTTTGATGGGTGTCGAGGAGATCGGTGGCGTCAAGTTCGTTGCAGGCAGTGCTAAGGCGAAGGATATGGACGAACTCAGAAAACTTGCAGACACTATCTGTGACAATCTTGAGACTGGTGTTGTGCTGCTTGCGGCGGTTAATGACGGCAAAGTCAGTCTCGTTGCCAAGGCAGACAAGGCGGCTGTCAAGCTGGGTGTACACGCAGGCAATATCGTTAAGGCAGCGGCCAAGGAAGTTGGCGGCGGCGGTGGCGGGCGTCCAGATATGGCACAAGCCGGCGGCAAGAATCCTGACGCTCTGCCAGAAGCCTTCAAGAAAGCTGAAGAGACTCTGCGTAGTCAGATTAAATCATAAATAGAATTTAAATATCAATCAAAAAAGCTCGTTCCTTTCAATAAGGATACGGGCTTTTAATGTTCAATGTTTTATATCAAAGATCAATAGACGAAAGCCACTTCTGCACCGTTGCCTTTGCTTCGTTGGTCTTATTCTGTGCCACTGCACCTCTTATCGCAAAACCTTGCAGGATTTTGGAATTTGGACAGGCTAAGGTTATGGCTTGATCTGTACTGCTGAGACCGCTTCCACCGTGAGTGCAAAATGGCACTATCTTCTTGCCGCTGAAGTCGTAACTCTCAAGGAAGGTGTAGACTGCCATCGGCATATCGCCCCACCAAATCGGGTAGCCTATGAAGATTATGTCATACTCTTGAAGGTTTTCAACCTTGCCGACGATCTCCGGGCGTGCTTTGACGGCCTTCTCTTTGCTTGCGATCTTCGTACACTCATCGTAGTCACTCGGATAGGGTTTTGCGGGTTTAATCTCAAAGAGATCAGCGTTGGTTTCCTTCGCAATGATATCAGCAATAATGGCGGTGTTGCCTTTGGTGATTTTGCCGACGCTATACTCATTTCCGATTCGTGAAAAATAAGCAACCAAGACTTTGCCTTGAGACATTGCTGCTGCAACATTACTGTTAAGTAGCAGTCCTAAACTAAGTAACATCAAGATTACAATACCTTTCATTGAAGTCACTCCTCAATATTAATCAAACACGACCCAATGGATCAGCTCCGTAATCATTCCTGCCATGAGTGCCATCAGCGAATAACAAATACAAATCAATATACAGTGTTATTAAAGATACAATCAAAGAGAGTACTGTCGTCTCATCTTGAGTAGCAGTCAAAAAAAGCAAAACCAAACCAGAAACAGTTCTTATAATGGCAAGAGTATTATTCTTATTTAAATCCTGAAGTCGCCTAACGTACAGGAAATAGAAAAAAACTGTAAAGACAATATAAACTACTATGACGATATGAAACAAATCAAGATCATCTAAATCAACATTAAACAACTTGAGCATTATCAGCAAGATCAGCATCATTAGGACTTTGAAAATACCTACTACTACACTGCGTTTAAAGTATCTGAGACGATTTAGTCGACCGCTGGACTTTAGAAACATATCTCGAACGGTAGTATCTGCAACATATGTATCTTGAGGATTAGATATTACATCTCCACAAGAGTAACAATACTTGGCGTTATTGGCAAGTTGAGCGCCACATTTTGGGCAGAGCATAGCGTCACCCTAATATACTTCAATTCAAAATAAATACGATATGTACTGACGCCGAACAGGTCAAAGTTCCCGCTTCAATCGGTGTT
This sequence comes from Selenomonadaceae bacterium, assembly GCA_017475745.1. GTDB lineage: Bacteria > Bacillota > Negativicutes > Selenomonadales > Selenomonadaceae > Quinella. Next base: position 38,455 of record JAFVEZ010000020.1, on the reverse strand, counting down.
GCAGCGTCCATTGATGCCATCTCAGCCATTGCGTACATCTTGTTCATTCTCATTGCTCCTACTCCGCCGGTGTTGATTGAAATATCCTTCACACCGACGATTGACTTACCAAGCTCACGAGCAACGAGGTCTGCTCTCTGACGAGCATCGCGAATGGCAAGGACGAGAGCTTCGTCTTGGAGCTTTTTGCGATTCTTGATTCCAAAATCCAGAGAGTCAATATTATTAGCACCGTGGTTTAGGGCCGTGTCGATAACTTTGCCGACAAGATCAAGATTATCAAGGACAACGTGAACGGTATTGCGGACTTCATAGCCGTTGAGTATATTTTGACGGTTAGCATCTTGACGATAAGTTGGGCGGAACGTGTAATCACTGGTGTTGATGTTTTTGCGCTCAACACCGAGTGCCACGATTGAATTTATGATGTCCTGAGCAGCTTTGGCATTTGCAGACTGAGCGCGAGAAGCGTCCTTATCCTGCGTTACAACACCAATCGAGATGGCTGCTCTGTCCGGTGCAGCTTCGACTATTCCCTCTCCGTTTACCGACAATGTTGGAATACTCTCTTCTGCCGCAAATGCTCTCGTTGTCATAAGTGACAAAAAGAGAAAAGGAATCAACAATATGAATAAACCTTTCATGAAAAACACTCCAATATTCTTTAATGGTTCAATTATATTTATATATAATGAAAATAATTTGAAAAAATTGTCTTTTCCTATACCAAAAATCTCAAATATGTGTTATCATATATAATATATGTATTTAGATTTTGTTTGTTGTTGCCTACGGGAGATAATTGAATGAAATTTATTGAAAAGTTATTGCGTATAGTACATTATTCACAAATATCAACGAAAATAACTATTATTTACACTTTATGTTTCCTTGCCTTGCTTACATTGACAAATGCATTAGCTTGGTATGGTGTTTACTATGCCCTGTATCAACAGGCTGAAAGAACCTTAGTATATAGCATGGAAAATACCAAGAAGCTTCTTGAGAAACTTGAGCAAAATGCAAATATAGATGTAAACTCAATTCGTGATCCTCTTGTTGCTGGTGTGGTGCTAAGGGTTGTCGACGACAAAGGCAGGGTATTCATTGATACCGATTCACATTACCCTACAGTTGAACAGTTTGACGAAAACATAATCAAAGATCCGCCTTTTTGGACGAATGACGATATGGAAGTTGCTCAGTTTACAAGGGCCATAGTTTATAGGGCGAAAATGAATTTTACTCATGACAACGAAACAGTTACCTTGCAATTCTTTAGAACTATAACTGCACAGATGGACTTCTTCGATAAATTAAAAAATATCCTGCTCACCGTAGATGTGATAGGGTTGCTATTTGCTATGGGAACAGGATATATTATCAGTCGGAAGATACTCAGACCGATCAGCACCATGACGAAGACTGCCCAAGATATAGCCATCGAAAATATGAATACGAGAATACCGGTCAATCCTGTTAATGATGAGCTGGCTGATTTGGCGAATACCTTTAATAATATGCTTAACCGTCTTCAAGTTGGAATAACTCAGCAACAACAGTTTGTTTCTAATGCTTCACACGAGTTAAGGACGCCTGTGACTGTAATTCGTGGCTATTCTGATGTCTTGGCGCGTTGGGGTTCAACTGATCCTGAGATATTTAAGGAAAGCGTCGAAGCAATTCAATCTGAGACCGAGAACATGCAACAGCTCATTGAGCAATTACTCTTTCTTGCGCGTTCAGATCAAAATCGACAACCACTCAATATGCAGCCTTTAGAATTGTCAGAACTCGTTGAAGATGTATTTCACAAGATGAGAAAGACAACACATACTCACGAAATTAAGATGATTCGGAATGAAGTTGCGACTGTTTTTGCCGACAAGGTTACTATGAGACAGATGTTGAGAATCTTTTTAGAAAATGCCGTCAAATATACACCGGAAGGTGGTACAGTCACAGTTGATTCAGCAAGAGACGGTGATTATATCAAGCTTAGTGTCAGTGACACAGGAATAGGCATCGCGAAGGAACATCAATCAAGAATATTTGAGAGATTTTTCCGAGTCAATGCTTCTGGCAGTGAGCATAAAGTGAGCGGTACAGGTTTGGGACTCTCAATAGCAAAGTGGGTTGCCGATCAGCATAACAGCAAGATTGAGCTTTCCAGTGAGCTTGGCAAAGGTACAACCATTAGCGTAATTATTCCAATTTATCACTAATCTCACTTATTAGTTTTTGGCAGAATTTCTGAGATAGAATACAATGCCGCCTTGCCGGATATTTTGATTCTATCTCCAATGAGATCACAATATAACACGCCTGTTCTCTTTGAAGCCTGGAATGCTTTTAGCTTACTTTTGTTGAGCTTCTCAGCCCAATATGGAACGATCAAGCAATGGGTAGAACCGGTGACAGGGTCTTCAACGATACCAAGCTTTGGAGCAAACACCCTTGACACACAGTCATAATCACTGCCTTTAGCCGTAACCGCTTGGATTAATCCGTCAAGCTGTCCCAATTTGTCAAGATTAGGCTTGAGATTTTTAACTGCTTCTTCAGAATCAAGAATCATCAACAAGTCACGACTCAACACGGCATCAATCGGACGGACACCAAGTGCTTCTTCCATTGCATCAGTAACCTCAACACGTTTAAAGGAATAAGCAGGAAAGTCCATCTCGTATAAATCGCCCGTGTATTTAACCGTCAAATCACCGCTCAATGTCTTGAAGGTGACAGCAGAGATGTTTATATTGTAATGTTCCAGAATGATGTATCCAGCAGCGAGTGTCGCATGACCACAAAGATTTATCTCCGTCTCTGGAGTAAACCAGCGAAGACGATAGGTGTCTGTCTCTTCTTTGACAGCAAAGGCTGTTTCTGAAAAATTGTTTTCTCTTGCTATATTTAACATCATCTCTTCAGACTGCCAATCATCAAGAATACAAACCGCTGCTTGATTGCCTGCAAATACATGATCGGTAAAGGCATCTACTATAAATTGTTTCATGGTTTTAACCTCTTATATTCTGCTGAAAGATTCAAGGGCGTATAACAACTCATCACGACTGACAGCATATGTGCCGATTTTGGCCACCACAACACCTGCTGCGAGATTGGCAAGATACGCGGCCGCCGTTGATTTCATATTTCCGGCAAGTGCCAGAGTGAAGACTGCTATAACGGTATCACCTGCGCCGGAAACGTCAAACACTTCTTGAGCCTTGGCCTTAATATGAGTGACATTTTCACCGTCAACAAGTGTCAAACCTCGATCAGAACGCGTGACAATTATATTTTCAATGTTATACTTTTTGGTTACAAATCTTGCAGCAATCTCTACTTCTTTATCTTCATTCTTGATTGGCATATCAAGAACGTCGTTTAGTTCCTTCAAATTCGGTGTGATGAAGTTCGCACCGCTATATTTTTGCCATTGATTGCCCTTTGGATCAACAACAACAAGAACATTCTTCTTTCTACAGAGTTTGATTATCTTCTGACAGATGTCTACTGTGCAGGCACCCTTGCCGTAGTCTGATATGATAACGGCATCAACTGAACGAGCTTCGTTAAGCTGATCGGAGATATTTTCCATTAAATTATTTGCGTCGTCTCCGACTACAGGAGCGGTATTTTCAAAATCTAATCTCATCATTTGCTGATGTCCACCGATGATTCTGATTTTAGTAGTGGTCGGCTGATTGGTATGAACAAGATCAAAGTAGTCAATACCACGAGCCAAAAGCTTATCCACTAGGGTTTCACCATGGTGATCTTCGCCGACAAACCCTGCTATTGATGTTTGACAGCCAAGTAGGGCAAGGTTGTGAGCTACGTTAGCCGCACCGCCGAGTGTCTCCTTTGTGCTGAGGATATGATTTATCGGAACGGGTGCTTCAGGTGAGATTCTTGTCACTTCACCATAATAATACTTATCAAGCATAACATCACCGACGACGAGGATTTTGCAGCCGCCGGTTTTATTCTCCACAAAATCTCTTAGGTTATCTTTAAATGATTTATCCATGCTCTCACCTCGATTTAAATACTTTTAATTAGGATTCCTACTTCTGACGATTGAGATTGCGGCACCGTTAAATGTATCGGCAATAGGTGCTGCGGGTTTATGAATTGTAATTTTGAGTATTTCTATCTGTATAAATTGTTTCAACAAAGATTGTGAAATATCCTCTGCCACAGCTTCAATTAAATTTCTTGATGTACTTGTTACAATTTGCTTGACTATATTAAAGACTTGAACATAATCTACAGTATCGGCTAGGCTATCACTTTTGCCGGATTTGGAGAGATCGAGATAAAGTTCTGCATCTACAATGAAGGGTTGCAGATGTTTCCTCTCTTCTTCGCTGCAGCCATGTCGTCCCATAAATTCCATACCGTTGAGCAAAATCACATCTTTACCCAAACTTAACTCTTGAGAAGTTTGCATTAAAAATCCTCCAAATCTCTTTCATTCCGTTCTGACAGATTGCCCTTTGCGGAGCTTGTGAACACCAGCAGTAACGACAACATCACCGTTCTTTAGACCGTTGACTATGACCTCATTGCCATCAAAATCTTTAATCTCAACATCTTTGAGTTTAGTCTTGCCGTCCTCAACAATCCATACTTGACTCTTTTCACCAACTTAATAGACAGCCGATAAAGGTATTGTCATTTCACTCACTATAGAGCTATTTGACAGAACAGCGATACTTTCCGTCATACCAAGCTGCATTTGAGGTGGCGGGTTAGGAACTGCAATCTTAACGGCAAAGGTTATAGACGAAGCGTCTGCAATAGGAGCAATCTCTCTAACATATTCGTAAGTACTATTACTAATTGCCCAAAATGTCACCGTTACAGGCTGATTGATTGTGATGTCGGCAATCTTGCTTTCTGGAATATCAATGGCAACTTCCAGCTCACCTATTGTACTAAAGAGACAACGGTTTGTCCTGCTGTGACGATTTATCCAACTTCTACATTGATTGCAGAGATTACACCATCGGCTTCAGCAGTTAAATTTGTGTAGTCAAGTGCATTTTGACTTTGTGCTGCGGTTGCAAGGGCGTTGTCGTAAGCGGCTACAGCGTAAGTATAGCTTGTTTGATATTGATCTAGAATGGAAGCGGCAACTGCGCCTTCTTTGAAAAGTTATGTATATCTGTTGAGATTGGAAGCTGCCAAATCCAACTGTGCCTTGGCTGAAGAGACTTGTGCTTTTGCTTGGTTTGTCTGCTGAACTACATCACGTGGATTAATGACCATAAGCATGTCGCCCGCTTTTACAAAGTCGCCAACCTCAACATTGCGCGAAAAAATCTGACCGCCAACTTGAAAGGCAAGATTCGTCTCATATCGACCCTTGACAGAACCGGAGTAGACACTCTCTGAATTAATATTCGTTTCACCCACGCGTTGTATCTTGACTAATGATAGCTTATCCTCGACTGCCGCTTCTTCACTACAACCGCTGAAGAATAAAAATTGCTGAAAGTTTGATCCTCATATCAATTCGCCTCGATTAAAACTGAAAATATAGAAATTCTGTCGGCTGCGTCATGAACAGGAAAGCCATTATAAATCCGATTGTCGTAAACGCAAGCCATTTGTAATTAGGTCTGAAGTTTTTTACTAATTGATTGGAATTTGGACAAAACGCGACTATTAAGATTGCAACAATGAATACAAGTTTAGGCAGCGTTCCCGGCACATCACCTACTTGGAGAGTGAATCCAAAATGAGCTTGTGCGAAATGGACAATCTTCTGTGGAAACAATATTTCAGTCATACCACACATTGCCTTCAATATGTTTAGAGCATCTTGGACACTGTCGGAACGAAAGAAGATCAATGTAACTAAAATGTATAGAAGTGTTGCCACATGAGCAGCAATTTTTGACAATGAGTATTTGTAATACTTCCAGATGTAATTGATGACCACTCCGAATGAGTTTAACAATGCAAATATCACAAATGTCCAACCTGCGCCATGCCAGATTCCTACGATAAAAAAGGCAATAAATGACGCCGTTATAGTATGCGACAAAGTTCGCGTTTTGAGGTATTTAACAATCGGCATATAGATACAAGCAGTGATGGCATTTGTCAGCGAGATGTGCCAGCGCTGCCAGAAGTTTATCACACTGTTGGCATGATATGGTGAATTGAAGTTAATAGGTATATCCAGATTCATTATCTTTGCCAATCCGACAGCCATGTCACTGTAGCCGCTGAAGTCAAAGTATAATTGGAGCATGTAACTGATTGCCGTCAACCAGGCAGTTAGACAATCGAGTTCCGCCGTGTGTCCATAGCCAAGGTTGACATAAGGTGAGAGCTGATCTGCAATGATAACTTTCTTCACCAGACCGATCACAAAGAGTGTTAAACCTTGCGAAATATTTGACCATTTGAGTAGACGAAGAGAAGGATCTCTGAATTGTCTCATCATCTGCCTGTGATAGAGGATAGGCCCTGCCATTAGATGTGGAAAGAACGAGACGAAGAGAGCATAATTAATAAAGTCATGATCCTTAGCGACGCCCTCATAGCAATCAAATAGATATAAGAGCTGCGTTATTGTAAAGAATGATATTCCAAGCGGCAAGATCACATTGATGAGTTCAAAATCTGCACCAAGTCGGTTGAGATTCTCAAGAAAGAAGTCAAAATACTTATAGTAACCGAGCAGAGCTATATTAAATATCAATCCCATACCGAAACTAAGTCTTGATCTCGATTTAATGATCCAGCCTGCAATGAGGTAGTTGAGCAAAATGCTACCGATCAACAGCGGAAGATAGTTGACATTCCACCATCCATAAAAAAATAAACTTGCCAACATCAACCAAGCATTAGCCATGCTGTTAAGTTTCTTTCCGAGAATGAAGTAGATTGTCAGTACAATCGGAAAGAACAGAAATATAAATTCATAAGAATTGAATAACATAGCCCATTCCAATCATTTAAATCAACTATTTTTGTATTGCTCGCAAATTCTCTCTTTGTCGCCAAAATCCCTTACTTTGCCGTGTTCCAACCACAAGAGCTTAGTACATAAACGCTCAATCATTGATATATCATGAGATACGAGTATTATTGTGACACCGTTCTTAATCATATCTGCAATGCGTCTCTCACACTTTTGATAGAATTGGAAGTCGCCAACTGCTAAAACCTCATCAACAATCAAAATATCTGGTTTAACGACAGTTGCGATTGCAAATCCGAGACGTGCATACATACCGCTGGAAAAGTTCTTAACCGGCACATTGACAAAATTCTCCAATTCAGCAAAGTCAATGATCTCATCGAAATGATCTTTCAAGAACTTTTTTGAGTATCCCAGAATCAGACCGTTAAGAAATATATTCTCTTTTGCTGTCAATTCGGGATCAAAACCGGCACCTACTTCAATCAGAGGTGCCACTGTACCGTTGACTTTGACAGTGCCGGAGGTCGGAGTAAAGACACCTGCTAAAATCTTTAGTAATGTACTCTTACCCGCACCATTCAACCCGACTATACCCAAAAGATCATTCTTTTGCACTGAGAATGAAACATCATCAAGGGCAGTGAAATCAGTATATAACAAGTTACCTTTGATAAGTCTGACGATATATTCCTTAATACTGTCCACTTTTTCTTCCATGAGGTTAAAGTGCATGGACAAATGATCGACTTCAATGACATTTTCCATAAAATTCTCCTAAATGTAGAGGACAAAATTATTTTGATACCTTTTGAAGAGCCGCCAGCCAATAAAGATAGTCACAACGGCAATGGAAGCACAGATCATCAATAAGTCTGCTTCGGGTATTCTACCTTCGCATACTGATTGTCTGAAAGCTTTCATGTAAAAGTATAGTGGATTTAACTTCAATATCAGTGAATACTGCTCCGGCACTATACTTTCCGGGTAAAATATTGGCGTTGCGTAGCTTAAGAGCGACAGAAATACGTTGTACAAGTGCACCATGTCTCTAAAGTACACCGCCAAAGTTGAAAGTATCAATCCTACGCCCAGGCAGAACATCAGCATGAAAAACAGCGGTATTATAAACGTAAAGGTAGCAAATGTGAATTTTGCACCGGTAACAACTATTATCAGAAACAATGCTGGAAGAGTAAACAGCAAATTAACACAGCTTGACACTACTCGTGAAGTCGGAAAGAGATACTTTAAAACGTAGACTTTTTTCAAAAGAATACCATTTTCGATTATTGAGAGCATTGCAAATCTGGTACTCTCATTGTAAAAAGTGAAAATAATCTGCCCGCATAACAAATACAACGGGTAGTTTTCAATATCAAACCTAAATAGATGAGAGAAAATCATCGCTGTTATAATCATTATAAATAGCGGATTTAAAAGACTCCACAAGACACCAAGGATAGATCGCCTATACTTTTTCTTTATGTCGCGTGAGACTAATTCCACTATCAAATATCTATATTTATACAATTCCTTGAACAGTGAATCCATAACAACCTCAGTTTAAATATTTAAATATTGACGCCAAAATATTTGATCCGCTAGATTGTTACTGCGGAAATTTTTATATTCTACATCAAGTGTATCATAATCAACACAATGTGCAATAGCCAACTTGATAATTGAGAAAATTGCCATGATAATATTTTTATCGAGAGGATATTTCTTTAATGATTCAAACTTCTTATCCAAAGCGACAGATGTCATTCCGCTAAAACCTTCATTTAAATCTCTTATTGCAAATTCAAGCATCCTTATATTATCCCAATCTCGATTAACAAGTCTCTTCACAATTTTTAAAAGAGTCGTTATCATAAACGTCAATCGGCCAAATCCAAAAGCAAAATGATTAACAAGAAACATATTACGATCGCTAAAGTACTTTATAGCAGGATTTTCCTTTTTGCCAAAAGCCTCATGCCAGACTCCAATTCCATTTACAGTCAAAATGCTTTGTTGATTTCTAATACTATATTCAACATCATCGCCCTTTATAAAGATAGGCAAAGGATATCCAATCTTCTTTATACTGTCAATCGGAATACAGCAGAACCACCAACCGGCATAACGATTTACATTTTCGGGTATCTTCTCATTTTTACATAAGTTCTTTCTATCTCCAAGATTTAAACCTTTACCAAAAGACCGCGCAATCATTCCATTCCAGATAGCAGTATTTTCATGTTGTACAGTGGCTTCGTCTAATCGCAACATTGCACCGGCAAAGAACTTAGTCTGATGTTCTGATTTCAAATGCTTCAACATCGAATAAAGGCGTTCTATAGCAGATAATTCAATGATAATGTCATCGTCCATCAAAATTACATGAGAATTCTTGCTTTGATTGACTTGCTCTATTAATCCACGAGTGAAGCCACCAGATCCTCCAAAATTAGGATTGTGAATTATTTGCAGCTCATCGGATTGCGTTTCTTTGAGAGTACGTCCATTATCTACAACCATTACATTGATATTCGGATTGCGTTCAGTCAAAGTTTTCAGCCTATCAAGATTGGGCAGAAGGTATTTTTCCCGCTTAAAAGTGCAAATTGTAATTCCAAGTTTTACTTCGCGATTGGTATCAAAAGAGCCATAATAACTGCCACCAAGAAACTCTGCATCATCACTCATTGCAGTAAGTCTGATTCCAACAAGAGTAAAGTCATTAAAATCCAATACCTTAAAGACTCTTTCTATAGAATTTTCACAATTAATACGCAAAACTTCTTGCTCATCTTGAAGATTCATACCATAAAAGTCTACAAGGAATGTACCTTTGAGTTTCAAAATTACTTTGATTTTATTTATCGAGGTATAATTAATCCATTTGCCTATCGAGAATGAGTTAAAATAAGTGCCAAGCTCAAGGACATCACCTCGACGAATAACAACCTTATCTTCAAACTTTTCATACTGACCTTGAAAATATAATGACTCTTTATCTTCAGAGAGTGGAAAAGATATATCGTACAATTTTTCAAGATTCATCATCAATACCTAAAAATGAACGCCAAAATCTTTGATCTGAGAGTTTTTCCTTGCGGAAAGACTTATATTCTTTATCATAATGACCATATCTGAGAAAGTATATAAAGGATAGAAATGCATCATGAATGATAACGGAGATGATAGTACTATCAAAGGGCTTTTCCTTGACAAACTTTCTGATTGCTGCGAATTGCTCATCAGATTTAACAGAGGTTATTCCCGTCAAGCCGGTTTTTAAATCTTTTAAGGCAAGCTCTAACATTCGCATACCGACACCGTCGCGGCGCAGTATTCGCTTCGTTATTTGTAGAAAACATTCTTTCAAAAAGGAGAATCTTCCTTTGCCTTTGGCGAAGTGAAACATCATCAGATAATTACGAGTGGCAAAATAATCCGTTACAGAATTCCATTTTTCTTCTGCCGATTCATGCCAAACACCTACACCATTCATACTCATAACATCTTGATTATTTCTGAGACTGTATTCCACATCATCGCACTTTATGAAGACCGGCAGCGGATAGCCAATTTCCTTGACTACATCAACTGGAATACAACAGAACCACCAAGCGGCATACTTATTCATTTTATCGGGTAATTTTTCATTTTTTAGCAGGTAGAACTTCTTCTTAAGGTTAAACTCATGCCCTAGAGATTTTCCTAAATAAGCAGTATTTTCGTGTTGAATGAGTGGATCATCAAGGATCATCATTGCACCTGCGAAGAACTCTTTTTGATGTTCCGGCTTCAAATGGCGCAGAATTGCATAAAGTCTATCAAAAGAAGACATTTCAAGTAGTACATCATCGTCCATTAAGAGGATATGAGTATTTCGCTTTTGACGGACTTGTTCCATAATTCCTCGTGCAAAACCGCCGGAGCCGCCGAAGTTTGGATTGTGAATGATTTGAAGTTCAGGAGCATTGACTTCCTCAAGAGTTTGACCGTTGTCTATGACCATAACGTTGATATTTGGGTTACGATCTGTTAGAGTTTTTAATCTTTCGAGATTAGGCAACAGATACTTTTCACGTTTGAAAGTACAAATGGTGATTCCCACTTTAACTTCACGTTCAGTATCAAAGGCACCAAAATACTCACCGCCGTGGAATATTGCACCTTCACTCAAAGCCACTATCCTAATGCCCATAAGAGTACATTCTTGTTTATAGCTGAGTTCTTCCAGATCAAGAGTATACTCAAAAGAATCTTCACAGTCGATACGCAGAAATACTTCTTCCTTAATCTTTGGCTTAGGCTTGATAATCTTGCTCAACAGCTTACCTATCTTGCCTACTTTCATAGATTTGTGATCTCTCTCTGGTATGATTTTCTTCTTGTTTATTGCATAAAATTCAATATAAATCTACCAGTAAGATTCAATTTGACATGTAGTTTGGAAATTGTCGAGTAGGTTTTCCACTTTATCATCGAAAACATATTGAAGTAGGTACCGAGATCAAGATAATATCCCTTGTTGATATAAACTCCGCCCGCTTCACGATTGCGATACAAACCCTGCAAATACAACGGCGCTCTATCTTCACTCAATGGAAAAGTGATGTCGTACAATTTTTCAAATTTTGAATCCAAAAAAACGTCCTCCATTAATAAGTACATTTAAAGTATAATATAACATTTAAAATGGGAAAAATCAACAATTAATTATAAAATGAAATAAAAGGCAAATTGCAATAATAAGTTGTATTGAAATAAAAATTTTGATATAATAAATTAATCATATGAGCAATGAAAATACTTTAGTTGATATTTAAAATAGCGAAAGTGTAGAAACGGAGGAATTAACAATGGCTGTTCACGTACTCAATGAAGCAAGGCGCTGTCTGCAATGCAAGAAACCTCTCTGTAGATTAAAGGGTTGTCCAGTTGAGACAAATATTCCTGAGATGATAAGACTCTTTCTTGCCGGTGAGTCTGAAACTGCAGGAAAGATGCTCTTTGACAATAATCCACTTTCCGTTGTATGTTCGCTTGTTTGCGATCATGAAAATCAATGCGAGGGCAACTGTATTCAAGGACGCCGCGGCGCCGCTATAAACATTCCAAGCATTGAGAACTACATCTCTGACGCCTATCTTGATAAGGTTATTCTTAATCGTGAGCCAGACAAAGGGCAGAAAGTCGCTATAATAGGTGCAGGTCCTGCGGGCATTACCATTGCAATTAAACTTGCAGAGCGCGGCTATGACATCACCATTTTTGAGCGTATGGATAAAGTTGGCGGCATGATGCGCTATGGCATACCAGCCTTTAGACTTCCGAGAATGATCTTGGATCGCTATCAAGTTAAACTGCGTCAAATGGGCATTCACTTCAGACCTAACACCTCTATTGGCGGCGCAATTCACCTTGATGATCTCTTTGCTGACGGCTATGAAGCTGTCTTTATAGGCACTGGTGTATGGAGACCAAATCGTACTCGTTGCAAGGGTGAATCTCTTGGCAACGTTCATTTTGCCATTGACTATCTACAAAATCCTGAAGCTTATGATCTTGGCGACACCGTGGCAATTATCGGCGCTGGTAATTCCGCCATTGATGTTGCGAGGACAGTCGTTAGAATGGGCAGCCGTCATGTTACAATCTACGCGCGTAGACAAAGAATAGCCGCCAGCCAGCGCGAATTAGATTACGCGCAGGTCGACGGCATTGATATTCAGCAGTGTATGGCAATTAAAGAGTTCACTGATAAAGGTCCTATCTTCACGCCTAAGGTCTTTGACGATGATGGCAATCTCATTCGAGATGAGGAACCTGTCTTGGTGCTTGCTGATAGTACAATCATTGCTATCAGTCAAGGTCCAAAAGATAAGATTGTGAGCACAACCAGCAATCTAGATGTCAACGACAAAGGTCTCATTGTAGTCGATGATGGTGGTAAGACCTCTCATGAAGGTGTTTTTGCCAGTGGTGATGTTGTGGCAGGTTCTAAGAATGTTGTACTTGCTGTTAAGTATTCCAAGCAAGTAGCGAAGGCTATGGACGAGTACTTGACCTCAAAACGCAATAAGTAATATTGCACTTGATTTACTGAAATATCATGATGATTTTTTATTGACATTTGAAAACGGCAGGCGGTCGATCTAAGTCTCAGAAATGAGATGATCGCTATGGGCAAATTCTTCTTCATAATCGTTACGATCATAGTCATCTGCTCATCAGCGGAAAAGCCGCCTAGTCTTCACCTAGACGGCTAAATAATGTCCATTCCAAGTGACCTCAAGTCACGGTATCCAATGGCGTCCTGTTAGAACAGGGCGCTTTTGTTAATTCAAATAACATCTCAAGAATTTTTGTCAAGAGATTTATTTACAATGCAGCTTCAACCTCGTTCTGACTGAAAATGTTCAATATTTCCATTAATTTTGTCTTACTTGGATTATAGTCAATCGTCGTTTCACCGTCATGGGCGTGAATATGAACGTAAAGAACACCGGGTAGACCAAGAAGTGACTTCTCAACAGCCTTTGCCGAATCCTCAGTATAACCTTTAGCATTGAATTGTAGGCGAGTATTGCCATTATTGGCACCGCAGCCACATTCTGCACACATTTAAATTCCTCCTAATTGTAAATTCAATGTCATTTTAAAACAACATTAAATATTTTGCAAGCGTCCCAGGGGGATATTAAACATTACTTGTATCATCTAAATCTGTACTTGGATATATTTTTTCCTTGTTCTCAAGATCAATTATGAACACATAGAATATATCACCATCATCGGCTGAATGAACAAGTCTTCCGAAGTCCTCAAGCATTATAACTCGACCTTTTGCTGTCCTTGCACGATATTGTACATAATCATAATCAGCAGAAAGATTGAGTTGAGCATTGATGGTGTCCTGTACAAATCCCCAATCTTTGCTCAAGACACAACCTCTGAAGCTGTTGCCAGTTAAGCTCCTGAACTCTTCAAGTGATTCACATTCGTAAATATCCAGTAGTTTCTTATTGGCGTAGAGTATCTCCAATTCTTCATTGTCGCGATAGATCAAGAAACCACCGGGCATACCCTCACTAATTTGGTTGAGACTAAAGCCAAGCTGATTTCTGTTGGCGTTCCTCATCTTCGGCGAGAATTCACGATAATTGGCACGACCACTCATCTTGACAGAGTAAAGTGCCATATCGGCATTTTGATAGAGTGTCTTATAATCGTTGCCGTGGTCAGGATATATAGCACAACCTATCGACATAGTGTAGGTGATGTGTTGATCTTTATAGTCAATATTCTTTATGCTAGAACTGAAGTTTTGGAGCATCAAATCAACTTGATCGGCATCCATATCCTTAATGAAGACAAGGAACTCATCGCCGCCAATTCTAGCAACAACGCCAATCTTGCCAAAGGCATGTTCCATTCGATTTGCTGCGTCTTTGATGATATTGTCACCGCAGTCATGACCGAAGCGATCGTTAATCTGTTTGAAGTTGTCAAGATCGAGAATTACAAGCGCACCACGACGATCACCAGGATTATTGAGATAATCAGTAATGAAGCTTATAGCGGTGCCACGATTATACAGTTGTGTCAAAGAATCGCGCTCAATCAATGTAATTAAGTGCTCTGTTGTCCTGCGATAGTCATCAACATTGAATGACAAGAAGTAGGCATGTATATCACCAGTCTCATTTGATTCACGAAGCTGATAGACCGTGTGGAGCCAGCGCGGCTTAGAGTTTTCTTCAGGGCGGCGCAGAAATTCCATCTCACCGACAATTTTGCCAAGTTCGTAATCTGCAAGAAGACGACGACGTTTAAAGAACTTCTCAACTGCCCTATGCCCGTGCTCGACAACGGTGTTGAGAATTACGTCGCGAATAGTTTCGTCATAGTTCAAATTTTCATAACTCTTACGACTGATTATCCCTTGTTTACCGAGGTGCATATAGAAAACTCGATTGTCAGTGAGATTTGCTTCAATGTAGAAAGAGTTATTTAAGAACTGCTCAAAGGTACCATATCCAAAGGTGGAAGTAAAAGCTCTAACTGCAAGCAACAAGAATATAGGATTGCCTGGCATATCGTAATATTCAGTACCCATCTTGTCAATCTCCGGCAGACGGCGCATTCTCTCTGCGTCGATACCTCTAGCACAACTTAAAAGGTACTTCTCACCGCTGATAATTATCGGAATCAACATATACATTTGCCAACTATAGTTTTGATTGTCATCAATGGTTCTGAAGTAGTCGATTATATAGTTGCCGCCAAATTCTGCAAGGCGGGTATCAAATGTTGTTACATCATAGAAGTCAATGAACTTCTGACGATCTTCAACGTAAATGTTGCGCTCAGAGAAATTTTTGACTGATATTGCAACAGAATCTCTAACAAAACTATCACGATAACGTGAAGAGTTAAGATAGACATTTTCAATCTCAGTGCCGTCCAACTTCAACAAATCCACACGACTGTAAAGTGAATAGAGGAAACGAAGAGACCTATCCCTGCGCTGCTGACGATTCAAAGTATCATTGCCGCTGACCTGTTCAACGACTGCCAAAAGAGCACCAACCTGCGTACTATCGTTGTAGGCGATACAGCGAAGGCGGAGATTATGAAATCCTTCACTTGTCACGAAATCTCTGACGATCTCATTGCCCTCATTGATGCATTGCTGGGCGGCATTATGGACTTTAAGAGCAAACTGTAGCATTGGATTATTAAAAACCTCATCAGGTGTGTCTTTACCGTCAACACCAAGCGCCTTGAAAACCTTCTTGAAACTAGGGTTAGACATAAGGAACTTAAAGTTTCTGCCGTCAAACTCAACAATGGCAAGCGGTATTCCGTTGAAATCTGCAATAGTGGACTTGCTATCCTCTTCTGACCAGCCAGTTTTGAGCGGTGTCTGTGAAAGTAGGTTGACATTTCCGATTGCATCGTAATAACTGCGAATCTCACTTGGCTCAGGATTAAGCTCCAAATGTCTCAAATCATCAATTTCAGCAGGTTTACCAAATAGATAGCCCTGTGCCTTCTCGCAGCCGGTCTGTCGGAGGAACTCTAAAACCTCTTCGTCCTCAACACCTTCCATAAGAGTACGGATTCCTATTTCTTTAGCCATATTCATTATATTTTTGAGGATTGCACGGGAACGTGAACTGGTATGGAAATTCTCAAGAAAGCGCATATCAACTTTCAACAAGTCAATATCTACTTCTTCCAAAATGTTCAGTGAAGAGTACTTGCTTCCGAAATTGTCCATCCATATTTCAAAACCAGCAGAGTGAAAGCGCTCTAAAACGTTATGTATGTTTTCGTTTTCACTGGTCAATGCAGCTTCGGTGATCTCAAGATTAAGCAAGTCTGGTGTCAGTTCAGTCTCTCTAAGAGCTTGACTGGCAATGACAGGCATATCCGTCATTTGAAAGTCAAGTGCAGAGAGATTGACAGATACAGGTACGACAGGAAAACCTTTAGCAATACAATCGCGTATATCATAACAAATCTTGTGTATCATATAGGTGTCAAGACGGTGAATCAGACGAGCGTTTTCAAGAGTGGTTATAAAGTCTACAGGTGATAGAAAGCCAAACACAGGATCAACCCATCTTGCAAGCCCTTCATAACCACAAAGACGACCACTAACGACGTGAATAATCGGCTGATAGAATACTTTGATATGATTGTTTATAATGGCATTATCAAGACTCTCAATGATATGTTCTCTCAACCTCTCACGCTGCCCAAGCTCATCGGTATAATAGCAGTTGTCAGTACTCAAAAGGTCTTTGATACTCTCACAGGCAAGTTTAGCTTTGTCGTAGGCTCGAACGGCATTTTGAGTACCGCTCTCCGGCACGACATAGATGCCGGCTTTGATTGTCATTGACTTGCTCATCTTCTGAACAGTAGCCTGTTCTCGAAGAACTTGTAAACGATCTTCAATGCCATTGTTGTAGGCAATCACCATAAAGTGATCATCAGCAAACCTTGAGACGTACATCTCAGGAAAAACCTTGTGAATAATATTGCCAACCTTTATGAGATAGCGATCACCGGCATCAAAACCATAATAGTAGTTAAAAGATCGGAAGTTCTTTATATTAAAGTAAATAAAAGCCAGACCTTTGGCTCGCTCTTTCGGATCGTCCAGAATCTTTTGAGAGAGACTGCGAAAGTAAGTAATATTTGGAAGACCCGTCAACAAATCCATTTGCTCTGAATGTTGTTCTGTACTATTAGACATTTGACAGACCTCCTTATTAACATAATAAGAGACATAATTTCGACAATAATTATTTACTACACTCATTTTGAAATTCCTGCCTTGAGTCAAGTTTTTGCATTAAACATTTGATTAATATTTATTTTAATGCTAAAATAACAGAATGAATAAGAAAATGAAAATCCTTACTTATGGCTGTCAAATGAATGTTGCCGATTCGGAACGAATGGCAGGACAGCTTCAAACTATTGGTTATGATTATGTTGACGAATTTGACGAAGCGGACTTGATTCTAATCAACACCTGCTGTGTGAGAGAGTCGGCAGAAGATCGAGTTTATGGCAAGATCGGAGAGCTTAAACACCTTAAGCGGCAGAATCCCAAGTTGATAATCGGTATCACAGGTTGCATGGCACAGAAGGAAGGCGAGCAATTAATTCGCCGTGCGCCACATGTTGATTTTGTACTCGGCACCGGCAGGACAGGTGAACTCATTCGCATTGTTCAATCTCTTGAGGAAGTACCGAGTCATATTGTAGATACCTCTGATGTCAACGGCAGCGAGAGCTTCTCTCAATATTCCGCATTCTCGCCTGCACAGAAGGTCTTCTCCGAGTTTGTACCTATCATGTACGGCTGTAATAACTACTGTACTTATTGCATTGTACCTTATGTCCGTGGGCGTGAGAGAAGCCGTCTGCCTGATGATATAATCAACGAAGTTAAAGAAGCAGTCAAGGCGGGTGTCGTGGAAGTTATCCTACTTGGTCAGAATGTCAACTCCTACGGCAAGGATCATAAACTTGCCAACTTCGCTGAACTTATAACTGAAGTCGACAAGATTGAAGGCCTGAGACGTTTGAGATTTATGACTTCTCACCCAAAGGACTTGTCAGATGAGTTAATTGAAGCTATCCGCAACGGTGAACATATTTGTGAGCATATCCATTTACCTGTTCAATATGGGTCAGATCGAATCCTCAAGAATATGAATCGAGTCTACACCGTCGATCAATATCGTCAACTGGTTAAGAGAATCAGAGAGCAGATTCCAGATGTCAGTCTGACGACGGATTTGATAGTTGGCTTTCCTGGTGAAACGGATAGAGACTTTAACGAGACGCTTGATTTTATTCGTGAGATCAAGTTTGACGCTGCCTATACGTTTATCTACTCCAAGCGCTCCGGAACACCGGCAGCAAAGTTTGACAATCAAGTCGACGATTCCATTAAACATGAGCGACTTACAAGGCTAATGGACGTGCAAAACGAGATAAGTCTTGCCATTAACGAACAACTCAGCGAACAAGTGTTTGAGGTGCTAGTCGAAGGTGCCAGCAAGACCGATCCAACAATCTTCACCGGTAGAACAAGGACAAACAAGCTTGTTCTCTTCAAGCACGACAATGAGCAGGTCGGTGATTTTATCAATGTCAAGATCACTCAGCCGCAGACTTGGCTCTTGAAGGGTGAACGAGTATATTAAGGTATATAAGGAGTACGTATAAGTGAGCAGATTCATTAAGAAAGTCATAGATATTGCACTTTTAATACTCTTCTTAAGCGGTTTGGCGAGTATGTTTATTCCTGCAAATGTTCACGAGGTTTTAGGTTGTACTTTCATTCTACTCGTGATAATCCACAACATAGTCAACAGAAACTTCTACCGCAGTATTCCAAATGGAAAGCTTACCAAATCGAAACTGGTGAATTGTGTCTGCTTGATGTTGTTTTCATTGAGTTTAGGTGCTCTGATGTTTTCAGGAATTGCTCTCTCTAACTATCTATTTGCGGATTTAAAGATTCCAGACATCATAAACTGGCGGGCGCTACATCTTGCTTCGGCGATTATCACTCTGTTTGTGCTTTTCGTCCACCTGCTCATCTATGCCAATCGTTACATCAAGAACAAAGCCTTTAGAATTACTGCCTTTGTTGCGTTTGCCATTGCAGTTAGCAGTATCTTCGCAATGCCTTATCTTGATCGCTGGTTTCATAAGGTCGAAGTCGACAGCGCTCAAATTGTCGATGGCAAGAAGCTTAACCTTAATGCTAAAGTAATGACGATTTACTTCAGCCGCGTTGGCAATACGGACTTCACACCTGATGTTAATGCGGTAAGTGGTGCTTCGGTAATGAAGGATCACGGTGAGATTATCGGCAATACCCAAATGATTGCAATGATGGTCAACAATACCGTTGGCGGTAAAGTCTTTGAGATTCAAACTGTTGACAAATATCCTGCAAGTTACTCGGAGACTGTCACAATAGGCAAGAACGAACTTAATAGCGCCGGTGTTCCGATCCTCAAAGGACCCTTGCCGGATTTATCCAGTATTGATACTGTCGTTCTAGTCTATCCACTTTGGTGGAGTACTCTGCCACGTGCCGTTGAGGGTTTTCTGAGGAATTGTGACTTGAGCGGCAAGACGTTAATTCCGATTGTAACTCACGGTGGTGGTGGTGTCGGTGATAGTCTTGAGGTAATAAGGCGTTCAACCAATGCTCGATTCATTACCAATCCTCTGGACATCTACAGTAGTGACGTTCCTACTGCGCGAAGTACTATTTATAACTATCTGGATTCTTTGAGGTTGAAGTAAATGTCTAAAGTTGTGATAATCACCGGCGGCACAAGCGGTATCGGACTTGCGGCGGCTGAGATATTTATCAAGAATCATTATAGATGTGTTCTTATTGGGCGATCTGAACAGAAGGCAAGGGTTACACTTGATAAGTTCAATTCAGATCAAGTGTTTTACATTCGCGCTGATGTCAGTAATGTTGATGACTGCAATCGGGTTATCAATGAGACTGTTCAACAATTCGGTGCTGTTGATGTTTTGGTCAACTCTGCCGGTCTCTACAGCGAAGGTGCTATCAGTTCTGTTGACGAGACGGAGTATCAACGGATATTTAACACCAATGTCAAGGGTACCTTCTTCATGTGCCGTGCTGCTGTTGAAGCATTGACGAAGACTTGCGGTGCCATTGTCAATGTGGCGAGTGATGCTGGGATTAAGGGTAATTACTTCTGTGCATTGTACTCGGCAAGTAAAGGCGCGGTTGTCGCATTTACCAAATCATTGGCATTAGAGTTGGCATATATTCCAATTCGCGTCAACTGTGTGGCACCTGGTGACGTATTGACGCCGATGACTGAAGCTCAACTTCGACGTAGTGGCGAGAAGATTGAAGATTTGGCTTCAGTCTATCCACTGAAGAGGATTGCCAAGGCTGAAGAAATTGCGGAGACGATCTACTTCTTAGCAAGTGACAAGGCAAGCTTTGTGACGGGTACAGTGTTAAGTGTTGATGGAGGGCTGACTGCTTGAAGATATTGATATTATCTGCCTCAATCGGCTCTGGTCATATGCAGGCAGCAGAGGCAATCGCTGAGATTCTCAACGATAAGGCTGAGGTCTTGGACTTTATGGACAAGAACATATCAACCCTCAACTGGCTGCTCAAGAGACTCTACCTCTCCATTCTCGGATTGATACCTGATCTCTATGACAGGATATATCGCTTGGCAGGTGTTCGGCGCTTCGGTTCCGTAACGAGACTAATTTGGTCAACGTTGATGTATCTGCCATTCTCCAGATTGATTAATAGGTTAAATCCTGATGTGATAATATGTACGCACCCATTTCCTGAAGCTGCCGCCGCTCTTTGGAAGTTCCTGCACCCAAAGAACGATAAGAGGTTCACTCTCGCTGCAGTACTGACAGACTATTCACTTCACGAGATTTGGATTTATGATGGCGTTGATATTTACTTCGTTGCGACTGAGGACATGAAGCGGGAACTCGAAGCACATGGTCAATGTAATGTATTCGCAACTGGTATACCAATTCGCTCAAACTTTAGCACTGCGCCTATTAATAGTGATAGTACGACACTACACTCCGTGTTGATAATGGGTGGAGGACTGGGACTTGGTGCCTTTGAAGAGACGATCTTTGCACTCGAAGGCGTTGACTTCAAGCTGAAGATTATTGTCATCACTGGCAAGAATGATAGCTTGCAAGCTAGATTGAAGTCGATGAACTCTAAGCATGAGTTGGTAGTTTTAGGATTTGTCGATAATATCTGTGAATTAATGCAAAGCTCAGATATATTGATCTCAAAGCCGGGAGCATTGACACTCTCTGAAGCTTTTGCAGTTGGATTGCCTATACTCTTACTGCCACCGATACCTGGACCGGAATCATTAAATGCAGAGTATGCTGTCAAGGGCGGAGCAGCATTGGCACTTCAAGATAGTACTGAGGTGACAGAGACTATAGAGATTGTAAACGATTCTGAACGATTGAAGACAATGAAGATGTCAGCCAAGAAGTTGGCAAAGCCCTTTGCAGCAACTGATATTGCTCATAGATTAGTTGAATATACTGAATTGAAAGATGAGAGGTGATAGCAATGAATGATATGATTTATGATTTTGATCATGGGAATCGCTATGAAATTATTGGAGGAATTAAAATTATGTCACCAAGTGGAACTATTGAACACAATACGATAATTGGTAATTTGTATAGAATTTTTGCAAATTATCTTAGAGAACACAAAAATGGAAGAGTTTTTACTGACAGTCTTGATGTGCATTTCAATAATGGTGAACTTTACATGCCAGATTTAAAGGTTGTTTGTGATCTGAGTATTCTCAAGCCTCGCAGTACAATTTACGGTGTGCCGGATTTAGTGGCAGAAGTTCTCTCAAGGTCAACTAGAAGATTTGATCGTGGTAAGAAGAAAGATACTTACGAGAGCAGCGGTGTTAGAGAATATTGGATCATTGAACCGATTGAAAAAAGTATTGAGGTCTATCATCTCATTGACGGCAAGTATGAACTTGATGATGTTTATCAGATTTACTCAGAAAATGAGTGGAATCAGTTGACAGAAGAAGAACGTACTCAGGCTAGATTTGAGATTAAAGTCTCGCTCTTTGATGACTTGATTGTAGATGTTAATGAAGTATTTGAGTGGATAGATTAATTTGAGATTTTGGCAGAGAATAACTTCAGTTTTCATTATACCTATCTTAGAACAAAGTAAATAGCATCAAAGGAGCATATCAAATGGAAGAATTGGCCTATGATGAGACACTTGGTGAAGGTGAGAATAAGTATGAGCTCATTGGCGGTATCAAGTTTATCATGTCGCCGGCACCTAATCTTACTCATGGAACTATTATTAATAGGATAATGAACATCTTTACGAATTATATTCTTAATAACAATGTCAAGGCAGCCGTCTTTAGCGACAATACAGATGTGTACTTCTCGAAAGAAGAACACTATATTCCGGATATCAGTGTTATCTGCAATCCAGAGATACTAAAATCACGTAAAAGGGTTGAGGGCGCACCAGATTTGATTGTTGAAGTCCTCTCAGAGAGAACGTTGAAGAATGATCTCGGAAAAAAGAAGGATATCTACGAGAAGTACGGTGTCAAAGAATACTGGATTATTGATCAATGGTCAAAGCGCATTGAGGTATATCATCTTATTGGAGATAGATATATTCTTGATGAGGTATACATGATCTCTGATGATCCCGAAGCTAAAACCAATATCAAGGTCTCCATCTTTGATGATCTGACCATTGACATTCACAATATATTTAAATGGTGGTTTGAAGATTAATAAATACAATATATAGAGGTGTTTTGAATTGATTTTAAAAGGTATTAAAAAGATTCACTTTGTTGGAATTGGCGGAGCAGGAATGAGTCCACTTGCCAGGATACTTTTGGACTTGGGTTATGAGGTTTCCGGCTCTGATCGAGCTGATTCTCCAACTATCAAGATGCTTAAAGGTCGCGGCGCAAATGTTTTCATTGGGCACGATGAGAGTAACATCAAAGACGACCTTGATGCTGTTGTTATCTCCTCAGCAATTCCTCAAGACAATCCTGAGATTGCCGCTGCCAAGAAGCTCAACATGAATATACTCCACCGCTCTGACATTAATGCCGCTCTGCTCAATTCCAAAAAAGGTATTGCCGTTGCAGGTGCTCATGGTAAGACGACAGTAACTTCAATGATCGGCTTCGTGCTATTCAATGCCAATGTAGACCCAACTAT
This sequence comes from Selenomonadaceae bacterium, assembly GCA_017475745.1. Classification (GTDB taxonomy): domain Bacteria; phylum Bacillota; class Negativicutes; order Selenomonadales; family Selenomonadaceae; genus Quinella. The sequence goes on along the minus strand of JAFVEZ010000020.1, from coordinate 15,168 downwards.
AATCATCGGCGGTGAGTCTGCGGACCTTGGCACCAGTGCTATCCTAGGCAAGAGTGACTGGCTGGTCTCTGAAGCTGATGAGAGTGATGGTTCTTTCGTTAAGCTTAAGCCAAAGATTGCCGTTGTCACCAATATTGAGGACGATCATCTCGACCACTACGGCACCCTCGACAACATTCGCAAGGCCTTCAAGACCTTCGTTGAGAACACCGACAAGAAAAACGGCGTTGTAGTACTCTGCTTCGACAATGAGAACTTGAGGAACCTTGCTAGTAAGATTGACCGCAAAGTGATCTCTTACGCCATTGACAACGAAGCGGACTATGTTGCCAAGAATATCGACAAAACTGCCGATGGTATCGACTTTGATGTAGTTCACAACGGTGAGGAACTTGGGCGCGTTACTCTGAAGATTCACGGTCAGCACAATGTTCTCAATGCTCTCGCGACAATCGCTGCCGCTATGCAAGTCGGCGTTGACTTCGAGGACATTGCCAAAGGTCTGGGGCAGTTCCACGGTGCAAAGCGTCGCTTCCAGACCAAAGGTCACGTAAAAGGTGTATGGGTGGTCGACGACTATGCTCATCACCCAACTGAAATTGCTGCTACTCTCAAGGCGGCACGTGATACCAATCCTCGCCGTCTCGTCTGTGTCTTCCAACCTCACAGATACAGTCGTACCAAGCTTCTGCTCAAGGAGTTCGGCTCTGCCTTCAAGGAAGCCGACGTACTCGTCCTCACTGACATCTACTCCGCTGGTGAGAAGCCAATCGAGGGCGTCACAGGTGAAGCTATGCTTAAAGAAGTCATTGAGACTACCAGTCAAGATGTGTCTTATATTCCGAATGTTGAAGGCATTGCTGAATATCTCGTTGACTTTGTTGAAGAAGGCGACCTTGTCATCACTATGGGCGCTGGCAATATCTATCGCGTTGGTGAAGAACTTGTCGAAATGCTCAAGCGCCGCAAAAAGATCATTGTTGTAATGGGTGGTACTTCCACTGAGGCTGAAGTCTCTCGCCGTACAGGCAACGCTGTCCTTCAAGCTCTTCAGTCTAAGGGTTATGATGCTGAGGGCATGGAACTTAACCCACAAACCTTCGCAGGTGATATTAGAGACAGCGAATGTGATATAGTGTTTAACGCTGTCCACGGTAAGTATGGCGAAGATGGCTTAATTCAAGGCACTCTTGATATGCTTGACATACCCTACACTGGTAGTGGGACTCTTGCCGCTGCCCTCACTATGGACAAGATTACAGCTAAACGCATCTTCAATGCCAAGGATATCAATACTCCTAAGTTCGTTGTCTATCGCAAGACCGCCAAGGAGCGCAACAAGACGATTGCCGACAACATCGAGAAGACTTTTGGCTTCCCTGTGGTAGTCAAGGCACCGTCTCAAGGTTCCAGTATCGGTGTCTACATTGTCGAGAAGAAGAAAGACTTGGCGAGTGCGACCCATGCGGCCTTCGAGTTCGGTGATGAGATCATCGTTGAGGAGTTTATCAAAGGTCGCGAGATGACGGTTGCGGTCTGGGGCAACGCCGAACACGCTGAAGCGTTCCCTGTGATTGAAATAACGACTTTGAGTGGCAGATACGACTACGAGAGCAAGTACACTAAAGGCGCCTCAACTCATATCTGTCCGGCTGACATTCCCAATAAACTCACTGAACAGATCCAAGAACTTGCCGTTAAGGCCTTTTTGGTCTGCAAGTGCAGCGGTGTCGCTCGTGTTGATATGATGCTGTCGGAGGATAACGTTCCATATGTGATAGAGGTGAACAGCGTGCCGGGTATGACGGAGACTTCTCTTGTGCCTGATGCCGCGGCTGCAGCAGGAATCACCTTTCCCGAACTCTGTGAGCGTATCTTGAGATTGGCCAACTTCTAATTGAGCTACAGAGTGGCTCGATTGGTAGCTTGAATATGATTATATCTTCGTCATTTGCTATCCACCGATTGCTGACCGATAATATAAGATTGACTGTATAGGATAATTAAGTTATAATGTAGAAAGTATTCAGAAAACTTTCGGTGGCAGAGGAGGTCTTTAACTTGAAAGCAGTATCAGTAGAGCGACTTGAACCCGGCATGACACTTGCCAGGACTGTAACAAACGAAGATATGGTCATAGTATTATCAGAGGGAACGGTTTTAACCAATGCTCACATTACTCGATTACAATCACTTGATGTGCCGGTTGTTCACATTAAGGACGACTTTGATTTAAGTCAGAACTATCAGCAAGCGTCGGCAGTCCTGAAGAAAAATAAGGCTTTCTCTCATGAGTTTGATGTGGTTGCCAAATATGCTGATGAGGTATTTGAGTCTCTCAAGAATGGTGAGATACCTAAAGAGCAGACGCAAAAAGTTGCCGCTCATATATTACCACTTGCAGACAATAGCGGAACCATTGATTATCTCTTCTCTCTGGGACACAAGAGCACAACGCTTGCCCTTCACTCTGAGAGAGTTGCAATCTTGTCGGGTATAATTGCCAAATGGATGCACTTCGATTGGGAAGAAATCCGCACGGTTGTAACGGCAGCTTTCCTTCACGATGTTGGTAAGGTCAAACTTCCAGATCGTCTCATTGACAGAGATCCGGACAATCTTGAAGAAGAAGACCTCAAAGTATATCGTAAGCATTGCGAGGACGGCTCAGAAATGCTCAAGAAATCGGGTTTAAGCGAAGTCATTCAGAAAGTCGCTCTCTGTCATCACGAAAGAATGAATGGCACTGGCTTTCCAAATGGCTTAACAGGCGATAAAATTCCACCTTATGCTAGAATCGTTGCCGTTGCAAATACTTATGATGATTTGACTTCTGAGAAACCTGGAGCAGTCAAGCGCACGCCATTCCACGCTGTCAGTTACTTTGTCCGTGAAATTTACTCCAGTCTTGATCCTGTCGTCTGTGTTCCTCTGCTAACAAGGATTAAAGACAGTTTAATAGGCTCTCATGTAACCCTCAGCAATGGAAATAAGGGCATAGTGGCGATGTATCCGAATGACTTCTCAGCCTTGCCGATAATATCTCTTGATGATGGTGGAAATATTAATCTTAATAAATATCCGAATATAACCGTTATACAGTATGAACCACTTTGATTAGCGGGCATTGAGCAGATAATTGCTTTCAAATAAACCTCCGCGAACTAGTGGAAAGATAACAAGTTTAACGAGGAGGAGTTATTGTGGGAACTCAACAAGAGGTCATCAAGAAGTTTATCAAGTCACTCGATGATTCCTCGAAATACGGCACGGCTGCTCTTGATGAGGCTGTAAACTATGCTTCAAGCGGAATATATTCAACCTGGGACGATCTTGTCACTGCCTTTGTCAATGATGTGTCACTGTATGGCGGTGACGGTGCTTCTACCACTCGTATTCTCGACAGCAAGACTGACAGCTTCCTCAAAGAGTACTGCGGCATTGATTTAAACAACACCGATACTGGCGCAATCACTGGATATGATACAGGCGGATCCACCACCCAAATAAGCGCTGAAGATATTGTGCCAGAATCTAATGTTACTGCTGCCGTTTACCCAACGGAATCACAAACCACTTATAATGGCGTGACTGTAGTGTGGCCTGATGCTTCAACATTGAGTGAGAAGGAACAAGAGATAGTCTCAGCTTTGTATTCCTGGTGGTTGGAACCAGCTTTGGAATTGGTTGAGCAGAGTATAGGAATTAGTTTTAACGAGAGTGATGCTAAGAGTCATACTTTAACCATCACTTTCGATCGTAGTTCAGCTTCCATACTTGCTTCTGCTAACCTTTACAACTTGACTATATACTCTCAAGCTTTTGAGACGATTGACACCACCGGCGGCGAATACAGCGGCAAGCGGACTCGTGGCGTCTACTTTGATAGGATATTGGCACACGAACTTACTCATGCCATTATGTCTACTAATGAAACTGATCTTCTCTGGGACAATACGCCAATCTGTGTTGACGAAGGCCTTGCCGAGTTGGTACATGGCGCTGACGATGGCAGGAAGAGTGAGATTGTGAAATTAGCACAATCTGTCAATGCTTCTTCTCTTAATGATGCTATGTACTACACACGCTCTTCTACTGAAGATCATTATGATGCCTATGCCGGTGGTTATATGCTCTTCCGATATTTTGCCAAACAGGTGTCCAATAGGTTATTCACTGGCACGGCTGTCGTTGATCTCAGCAAAGCAGGTAGCTCTGTCGGTAAATATGTCGTGGCTAACAATAGTACAGGCAAAGTCAATGCAACCTTTACAACAAGCAGTGTATCGAGTAGTCAAACGCAAGTTGGAACTGTGGCAGCCGGCAAAAAATATACGGCGACTTTTAACTCAGCTCAATCTATCAGTGCCGCAAGTAGTGACTTTAACTGGAATATCACCGGCACGAGTGGCGATGACACAATTACCGGCGGTAATGGCAATGATTCAATCAACGGCGGTGCAGGTGATGATCTCATAATCGGTGGCAGTGGCAATGACACTCTCACCGGCGGCAATGGCAGTGATACTTTCGTCTGCTCTTCGGAAGACGGCAATGATGTTATCAAGGACTACACCGTTGGCGAAGACGTGATAATACTCAGCAAGGGCACTATTACCGGCTCTTACTTAGACGGCTCTGATGTTGTGCTTAATATCGGTAGTGGCTCAATCAAGATAAAGAACGGCGCCAAGAAGTTGATTACAGTCGGAACGACTTCTTCTCTCTATGGAGTGCCGGTTGGACTTACTTACAATTCTGCCGACACTGTTGTAACTCTTGACAATGACTTTAGCGGCACTCTTAAATCGTCGGAATACTACAGCACTGTCAAGACTATTACCGCGGCAGCGCGTTCTGGAGCGGTTCATATTAAGGGAAATACACTTGCCAATATCATTCGAGGCTCAAGCGGCGCCGATACTGTCTACGGCGGCAGCGGAAATGATTCAATCTTCGGCAATGCCGGCAAAGATAAGCTCTATGGTGAAGCGGGCAATGACTTCCTCAGCGGCGGCGCGGGTGCAGATACTCTTACTGGCGGCAAGGGCAATGATACTCTAACGGGTGGCAGCGGTAATGATGTATTCGTTTACGCTTCCGGTGACGGAAATGATGTCATCACTGACTATACAGCAGGGCAGGATTCTATAAGGATCACAAGTGGCTCTATCACCAATTCTTCGATTAGCGGTAATGATGTGATATTGAATATCAGCAGCGGATCAATCACCGTCAAGAATGGCAAGGGTAAATCTATCACCGTTGTCAATTCTTCCGGCAAGTCCACAAGCAAACCTTATGTGGATACAGCAACGCTGACAGTCACTAATACTAATTCTGCAACGCTCAACGTTGATGCATCGGTTTCGGTTGTTGATGCTTCCACGCGGACGAAAGCACTCAAAGTTACGGGCAATTCACTTTCCAATACAATCAAGGGTGGCAGCGGTAAGGATACTATCTACGGTGGCGCTGGCAGTGACTCTCTCCTCGGCAATGCCGGCAATGACAGTTTGAGTGGTGGCACAGGCGCTGATACGCTAAACGGCGGCAAGGGCAATGACACTCTAACGGGTGGCAGCGGCAATGATGTCTTTGTCTATGCTTTTGGTGATGGCAATGACGTTATTACTGACTACACGACGGGACAGGATTCCATAAAACTCACAAGCGGCTCTATTGAGAGTGCTCAACTCAAAGGTTCTGATGTAGTGCTGAATATTGCTTCAAGTACCGGCAGTGTACAAGGATCCATTACCCTCAAAAATGCCAAGAACAAATTCATAACCATAGTTGATTCCAAGGGCAACTCTACAAGCAAAGTTTATCCTGATCCGACAAGTAAGACTATCACTGATGCTGATTCGGCAGTTGTCACTGTGAGTTCAGATATAAAGACAATCGTAGCTTCCACGCGGACTAAGGCCGTCAAAATTACAGGTAATTCGCTTGCTAACACAATCAAAGGTGGCAGCGGCAATGATACCATCAACGGCGCCGCTGGGAAAGACTCTCTCCTTGGTAATGCCGGCAATGACAGTTTGAGTGGCGGTACTGGTGCCGATACTCTCTATGGTGGCAAAGGCAATGACACTCTAACGGGTGGCAGCGGCAATGATGTCTTTGTTTATGCTTCCGGCGATGGTAATGACGTTATCACTGACTACACGGCAGGACAAGATAAGATTAAGTTGACGAGTGGTTCCATTGCAAGTGCTTCAATCAAGGGCAATGACATGATATTGAAGATCGGCAGCGGTTCGATCACCTTAAAGAACTCTAAAGATAAGACAATAACTATCACTGATTCTTCAAACACCACTAAAAACTACACCGTCTCCAGCAGTGCTTTCATTGAAGAGACCTGGTTCCTTAAAAACGACGACTCATCGACCCAGTCTTATGAATTGGATTCAATACTTGACACCAATGCTAACTCTATCAGCTTAGATTATAATTCTTATGACAAATCTCAAATATCAACATTAACGACAACTCTAACATGGTCGCGAGAACTCAAACAAGAAACGGCAACAAAATAGAATACAGGCAAATACAAAAATCCCACCAAGATCGTATTCTCGGTGGAATTTAATTTATGTATCATCTTCCATATGACTGTTACTTATGAAATAGTTGAAAGGTATGATTTGATCTCGTTGCCGTCTTCCATTTCCATAACCTTGTCAAGAATCTCTTTTGCCTTAGATGAGGAGATATTGCGGATACGCTCTTTGACCTTTGGAATTGAAGGAGCTGACATCGACAGTTCCTTGATACCCATAGCCATGAGGAGTATTGCAGCATTTGGATCGGAAGCCATTTCACCGCACATTCCAGCCCACTTACCTTCTTTGTTGGCAGATTCAATGGTTCTCTTGATGAGACGAAGAACTGCAGGGTTAAAGTGATTGTAAAGGTATGCTATCTGAGCATTGCCGCGATCGACAGCCAGCGTGTACTGGACGAGATCGTTAGTGCCAATGCTGAAGAAGTCAACATACTTCGCAAGTACTGGCGTCATCACAGCAGCAGCAGGAGTCTCAACCATGATACCAAGCTGTACATTGTCGGCATAATCTTTGCCTTCGTGGACGAGTTCAGCCTTGGCATCTTCAACCATCTTCTGAGCTGCCTTGAACTCTTCAACATTGATAACCATTGGGAACATAATGCCAGCTTTGCCGAACTTACCAGCGCGGAGTATAGCCTTCAACTGTGGAATGAAGAGATCACGACGCTGCAGACTGATGCGAATTGCACGGTAGCCAAGGAACGGATTCTCTTCTTGACCAACCTGAATGTATGGCAGAGGTTTATCACCGCCAATATCCATTGTACGGATAACACACAGATGGCCATTACACTTCTCAACGGCAGCCTTGTATTCTTTGAACTGATCTTCCTCACGAGGAATGTCAGTTTTACCAATAAACACAAACTCAGAGCGGAAGAGACCAACGCCCTCAGCGCCGTAGTTGTTGGCAGCATCAACGTCAGCAGGTGATCCGATATTTGCAACAAGTTCAACCTTCACGCCATCAGTAGTGATAGCCGGCAGTTCTTTGAGTTCAGCATAGTGGGCCTTGAGTTCTTCTTGTTTCTTAATCTTGACATCATAGCTAGCGCGCTCTTCGTCAGTAGGACGAATCAAGATATCACCTGTCTCACCGTCGATGATAACAGGATCGCCGTCTGCCATCTTCTCGATAGCATCACCAACGCCAACGATTGAAGGAATGGCGCGAGTCTTTGCTATGATGATCGCGTGAGAAGTCGTGGAACCTTGACCAAGGATAACACCGGCAATCTTTTCGGAAGGCAGACCGGCAATAACAGAGGGTTCAATCTCCAGACCAGCGACGACAACCTTACCTTCGCCGATCTCCGGCTCTTTGATACCGAGAATGAATTTAGCAATACGCTTACCGACATCACGCATATCAACTGCACGCTGTTGGAAGTACTCGTTGTCCATACTCTCAAACAACTGTGCCTTCTCCTCGTAAGCGTTAAGTACTGCTCTTGGTGCGGAGCCGGTCTTATCAATTTGCTCTTCAATTTCACCGCTCATGGACGGATCTTCGACGAACTGACGATGCGCCTCAAGGATAGCTGCTTGCTCTTTGAGGTCTTTTTTATTGAAATCGTCAATACTCTTTTGGAGATTCTCAGCAACTTTAATCAGTGCATCAGCAGCAATCTTCTTCTCATCAGCCTTCTTCTTTGGCTTGTAGTCTTTAAGATAGCCGTCAAGATTTTGACCTGCGAGCATTATTTTACCGACTGCAATACCGGCGATTACGCCTTTGCCCTTCATTTTCTCTGCCATTTTCATTCCTCCAACAACACCATATTATACACAAAAGGAGCCGACGTAATTTAACGACGCCTCCCCTAATAGCAGACAGTTGACAGCAATCAGCAGAGAATTAGCAAAATCCCAACTAACCGCTAATGCTGACAGCTATCTACTCATAATTTTATTCTTCACCGAATTTGGAATCAATGAGAGCCTTCAGTTCTTTGACTGCATCAGCTTCGTCAGGACCATCAGCAACGAGAGTGACCTCTGTGCCTTTAACAAGACCCATGCTCATAATCATAAGAATGCTTTTTGCATCAACGGTTTTACCCTTTGCTTTGATCTGAATCTTGGACTTAAAAGATGATGCCTTCTGAACGAAGACCGATGCAGGACGTGCGTGAATACCAGTTTTGTTTTCAATGGTAGTTTTTGCTTCTGTCATTACTAACCCTCTCCTATCTTTTGCAAGAAATTTTTTATTCAGAATGCCTGTTAGCAATCTTTCAAACTTCTAAGTGCTTATTTCTCTATATCTTTAAATATTCCTTCTTTGATTTTAAAAATATTTTTAAATTTTGCAAAAATTTTTTGATTTCTTCAAAGAAGAGTTTCTTATCGCTTCTATAAGCATCTATAATTACATTTACAGGCTATCAATCTTTGTCATCTCATTAAAAATCGCTGGACACACACATTGCAAAATGCTATAATGCATATTACTTGATAATTAATGTATAGTTGATGTAATTTCATTATGTAAAAGAAAGGTGCGCCTTCCTCCAAAATTAAAGGCGCCGTACGGTGATAGCTTGAAAATAATGTTTTCCGCAGGTGAAGTCTCCGGTGATGTACACGGCGCAAGCCTAGCAAGAGAAATTCGCAAACTTTCGCCCGAAACCGAACTGATCGGCTTTGGCGGTGACCTGATGGCAAGTGCAGGTGTTCGTCTTTTCAAGAACTTTAAAGATTATAATATAATGGGCGTGTTGGAAGTCGTCAAAAATATTCAAAAGATTTTTCGATTGCTCAATGAGTTGACCGAATTTGTACGTACCGAGAAGCCCGACATGTTAGTTTTGATTGATTATCCTGACTTCAACTGGCGCCTTGCCAAGCGTGTCAAAGAATTAGGTGTTAAGGTCTTTTCGTACATTCCACCTTCAGCTTGGGCGTGGCGCAAGGGTAGAGCGGTTGATTGTGCAAAGATTGCTGATGAGTTTGTGGCAATCTTTCCATTCGAGACGAAAGTCTATGAGGAAGCAGGAGCCAATATCTCATTCCTTGGCAATCCTCTCGTTGATACCGTTAAACCTTCAATGACTCAGGAACAAGCGCGTACTCACTTTAATTTCAATATTGAAGATCACGTAATACTTCTAATGCCGGGCAGCAGGAAGCAGGAAATTAATATGCTCTTGCAACCAATGCTTGACGCCGCCAAGATACTGTCGGTCGATCAGCCGAAAACTAAATTTTTCTTGCCACTTGCTGCTGGTGTTGATAAGGTCAAAATCCATTCAGCGATCCAAAGTTCTGGTGTTGAGATTACAACGATCAGTGAAAATCGTTACGACTTGATGTCGATTGCTGATGCCGCAATGGCAACAAGTGGTACAGTTGTCTTGGAAGCTGCCCTACTAAATCTGCCTTGCGTTGTACTCTACAAGATGGCGAAGTTGAATTACTGCATTGCACGCCTATTTGTCCATATCGACTATTTCTGTCTACCAAATATATTACTTAACAAAAATATTCTGCCGGAACTTCTTCAAGACGGCGTTAAACCGACAATAATAGCCGACGAAGTTAGTCGACTATATCGCGGACAGGCACATCGTGAAGAGGTTGTGATAGAATTACAAGAAGCTTGTAGTAAACTTGGCCAACCTGGAGCTGCCAAGAGAATTGCTCAAAAAATCCTCACCGCTGCCGAAAAGTGATAACTTGACACCTATCTAAAAAGAAGGAACTTTTGGCAAGATGTCGAATGAATAGCAAGTGAAATCTATACCGAACAAGTAGAAAGTTATGGTGGCAGTGGCAATATAAGGAAACACCATTTCTTGTAGATAAATCTTTAAATGAAGCTGCAGAAGATGTTATTTGGTATGGTTGATAAATTTTTTGGTAAATAATTTTCTATGAATTGAGGTAATTTGTTTGACTAATAAGAAAGTCAGAACCAGGTTTGCTCCAAGCCCTACCGGCTATATGCACATTGGCAATCTCCGAACAGCTCTTTATGCTTATCTCTTTGCCAAATCTCAACATGGTGACTTCATTCTCAGAATTGAGGACACCGACCGCGCTCGCTACGTCGCCGACGCCGTTGAGTTCATTGAAAATACCCTCAAACTGGCAAAGATTTATCCTGACGAAGGACCCCATAATGGTGGTGACTTCGGCCCTTACGTTCAAAGCGAGCGCAAAGAGATTTACAAAAAGTATGCTGAAGAGCTTATTGAGAAGGGTTTCGCCTACTACGAAGAATCTGAAAACGGCAAGGCAATTCGTCAAAAAATGCCAGAAAGCGGCGAGACAACCTTTTATGACGTACTTCACGGCAATATCACCATTGCCAATGAGGAGTTGGAAGATCAAATTCTTCTCAAAAGTGACGGTATGCCGACCTACAACTTCGCCAACGTCATTGACGATCACTTAATGGAAGTTACTCACATAATTCGCGGTGCTGAGTTTATCACCTCAACACCCAAGCATGTATTGTTATATCAGTATTTCGGTTGGGAACTTCCGACCTTCATTCATTTGGCACCGGTTATGGGCAAGGCCGAAGATGGCTCTGTCTCTAAACTCAGCAAACGTCATGGCGCAACGAGTTTTGGTGATTTAGTTGATATGGGTTATTTACCGGAAGCTATCACAAATTATGTCGCTCTGCTTGGTTGGAATCCTAAGAACACCAATCAAGAAATATTCACAATGGACGAGCTAATTGATGTATTCAGTCTTGACGGTCTCTCCAAATCCCCTGCAGTATTCGATTATGATAAACTCAACTGGATGAGCGGCGAATACTTCAAAAAAATGACTGACGAGGACTTCGCCGAAGCTGCCAAGCCATTTGTCAAACTTGATGACAACCTTGAAAGTAAAAGGCAATATTTGTCTAGTCTCCTCAAGCCGCGTGTTTCAAAATTGAGTGGCATTCAAGATTCAATAAGGTTTTTAATGGATATGCCGGACTTTGATGCAGAACTTTTCGTTAATAAACGCAACAAAGTCACCGTTGAGAAGTCAATAGAAATTTTGACGCCTGCCCTTGAGATGTTGGAGACTATCAGCGAGACTGATTGGACAGTTGACAACCTCAACGAAAAGATTGCAGCTTTCACGGAAGGTACAGGTCTTAAAGTCGGAACTGTGATGTGGCCACTAAGAATTGCTGCTTCAATGCAAAAAGTCACACCTGGCGGTGTCACGGAGATTTTATATTTACTCGGTAGAAAAAATTCTTTAGAAAGAATCAAGCAAAGTCTTGACAATCTCAAAAATTTGTAGTATACTTGTCAAAGTGATTTGCAGAGATTAATGTTCTGCATTGAAAAAAGGCGCCTTGGTCAAGTGGTTAAGACTCCGCCCTCTCACGGCGGCTTCAAGGGTTCGAATCCCTTAGGCGTCACCAAATATGAAATAATAGGGCGTTTGGGCGCCCTTTAATATTGCCTATTTTGAGGAAGTACTCATTGTTTCTTTAATTGGCCACTCTTAAAGAGATATGCGGCAGTTTGATAGTAAGCTACAGCTTCGTCAAGAAGAGCAGAGTCAGCTTCAAGGCTTGAGTATTCGGAGGTTTGCCAATCGTCGATGTGCCAGGCGGTCGCCTTCTTGTCGGGTGAGAGTATAGTAAGAGTATCGTTCTTTACATATCCAAGTAACTGATAAGTGCTGATAAATGCTCTGTCCTCAGTCTCCGTGACTCTATTGATATCGTGTCCCAAGAACTTTTCCTCGTATGGAAGTCCTAACATACCAAGAAGGGTTGGAGCTAAGTCCATTTGGCTGATGAGACGTTCGCATTTGCCAGATTCAATCAGTTTTGGCGAATAAATGAGACATGGGATATGGTAGCAGTTGACTGGAAGAGTGGCTTTGCCTGCGGCTAGAGCTTGATGATCGGCAACTATTACAAAGATCGTGTTATCAAACCAAGGCTTGGTTGCCGCTCTCTCAAGAAAGTCACCAATAGCCCAGTCAGTGTATTTAACGGAAGCGTTCCTTGTGCCGCTTGGCATGTCAATTCTGCCTTCTGGAAAGGTGAATGGGCGATGATTGGAAGTTGTCATAACCATCTCAAGAGCTTGCTCACCCTTAGCGAAGTGATCGTCCATAGATTTAAGCACTTGAGTAAATAATACCTCGTCGGCAACACCCCAAATGGTTTCGTGGATTATCTCATTATCGGGAATACTTGTCCGATCTTTGATAGTGTAGCCGTTGCCTTCAAAGAAAGCGTTCATATTGTCAAAGTAGCCGTAACCGCCATAGATAAAGTCGCGCTCATAGCCGTTTTGTCTAAATGCATCACCAAGAGAAGACAAATTGTCATTATCTTTACGGCGAACTATAGACTGTCCGGGCGTAGGCGGAAGTGACAGGGTGATAGCTTCAAGTCCTCTGACTGTACGAGTACCAGTTGCATACATTCGTGTAAACACATATGATTTATCGACGAGAGCATCAAGACGAGGTGTTAAGCCTGTACCGCCAAACATCGACAAATACTCGGCATTGAGACTTTCAACAGTCACTATGACAACATTTGGACGAACATTTGACAATTCATTGTTATTATCCACACGAGACACAACATCAAGATTTACATTCTCCTTGGTCATGTAGAAGGTCTCATAATCAAGCTCATTGGTAAAGTAAGCGCGAACAAACTCATAGTAGCCATTGCCGGCAGTCTCTACATTGTAGCGATTGCTGCTCACGAAGTCCCGCCATTCTGACTGAACGATAGGAACTGTGACAAGTGGAATCAGTATAATGAGTGCAAAATTTAGAAGGCCTATATGAGAGCGACCTATCTTCAAGAATCTACTTTGAAGATTGTAAATCGCAACAGTCACCAGGAATATTGCAATCATTATCAATGGAATATTAAAGGACTGCCAAATATTACCAAGAAGTTCGTGACTATATATTAGGTAGTCGACGGCGATAAAGTTGAAATTGGTTCCAAATTCTCTGAAGAATAACACTAACGTTACTGCAACTAATACAGTAACAAAGTCAAAAAAGAATACACTGACACTGATTAGACGGTCTCGCCGCGTGCTCAATATCAATGCTAAAGGTATAGCAATAACGCTCCAAGCAGTTATATCGTATATTAAACCAAATCCAAAAGTCTTTAGTAATTCAGGTGGGTTTAGCGATATTGACTCTGTCAACATTAACATTGCTATACGCGTTCCTACTTGTGCTAAAAGGTAAGTCATCAGCAATGTCAACAGCACTCTCAAGCGTCCGTCTATCACCGTCGCCACCTTCCTCTCTCTACTTTGTCCACAAAGGTATTCTAACAAATGCTACAGATTAAGTCAACAGATTATATTGCACTCGAATTAATAAGATGATAGAATATGGTTGAAGGAGTGAGTTCGGGCGTGGTACAGAGGAATATTGTGCTTAAGGTTGCCTATGATGGTACAAATTATCATGGCTTTCAGCGTCAACTTCCAATTACCAAAGCGACACTTGCGATACAGAATGTACTTGAAGACAAGCTTCAAAAGATATTCAATGACAAGATAGAGCTGGCTGCTGCAGGGCGAACTGATTCGGGTGTTCATGCCCTTGGTCAAGTGGTCAACTTTAGCACTAGCGGCACCATTCCCGTTGACAAGATACCGATTGCTGCGACTGGTCTTTTACCAAATGATATTGTCGTTCTCGATGCTTGGGAAGCTGCACCTGACTTCAATGCCCGCCATTCGGCAAAGAGCAAGATATACATCTATCGTATTCTGACAGGCAAGGTCTCCAATCCGTTTATCAACCGATATGCTTGGCACATTCGTTATCCGCTTGATGTTGAAGCTATGAGGGCGGCACTCTCTCTGCTGGTCGGCAGATATGACTTCAGCGCCTTCAGAGCTGCCGGCGGTGCTCCGATGAGTCCAATTCGTACAATCTTCAGCGCCGATATTGACTTTAATGACAACTTCTACGGCGTTAATACAATGACAATCAAGATACACGCAAACGGCTTTTTGTACCACATGGCGCGTAATATTGTTGGCAGTCTGGTTGCTGTAGGCCGCGGCAGATTCAGTGTTAAGGACTTCAAGCGGATATTTGAAGGCTGTGATCGCAACAAAGCTGCTCCAACTGCTCCGCCGAACGGTCTCTGCCTGTATGAAGTATTCTATTAATTAAATCTGACAGCTCCCACGGTTAAAACCGTGGGGTTCCAAGCTAATAAAGGACTTCTTCAAGCGCTCGAAAGCTCTTAAAACCGGTACCTTGTTCGACTTGGACTCTCACTACCAATTCTCCCTCTGGAGCAATTAGCGGTAGCATTAGGCTACTGTCGGAACCTTTATTCTTAACTTTAAATTGCTATGCTGCTCAGATTCTTGTTGTCTTTCAACCTTGCAATTTCCTCTTCATGCAGCTCATAAAACTTTGCAAATCTCTCATTACACTTTATCACATTAAAACTCTTCAAATCTTCATTCACATTCATTATCAGAAAGGCACTATACATATCTCTTTGCACCTTGACACCGTTAAAATCATTCCATCTTTGCGATAATTTCTTCTTCTTGTAGCTCTGCTCAATATGATTAAATTGGCTTGCTCTTGCGGCTTGCGTGTCGATTTCT